>CAMAUF010000044.1 GCA_945861295.1 bacterium
TGCTCTTTCTCACCTTCGACGTGGAAGTCGCGCCAGTGTACGGCGTCCGCGCCGGGTGGCTCGACGCGGTGTTCTCTCTGATCCTCGCCGCGACGATCATCGCCTCGATCCGGATCCTCGGAGTCACCCTCATCGCCGCCGCGCTGGTCGTGCCGCCGGTGACGGCGCGACTGGTGACTGACCGCTTCAGCCGGATGTTGGCGCTGTCGACGGGGCTCGGCGCAGTCTTGGGCGGGCTCGGGCTGTACATCAGCTACTTTGCGGACATTGCTTCGGGCGCGAGCATCGTGCTGCTTTCGACGGCGGTGTTCACGGTGACGCTTCTGGTCGTCAGCGTCCGGGCGTGGCGACGCACGGGCCGTTTCCGGCTCGCGACGGAGGAGATGGGCAAGGCCGCGAGCGAGGCGCTGTTCGATTGAGCCTCGCTCGCCGGTGCGCTACGATGGTTGCTGGTCCTGCGGGTGGGCGGTTAGCTCAGTTGGTTAGAGCGCTACATTGACATTGTAGAGGTCGCTGGTTCGAATCCATTACCGCCCACCATAGAACTCAGTCGGGACCGCAGAACCCGCCGCCGTTCGGCGTCGGTCTTCAGCCCGAGCGACTCGTCCGCGCCCTCCATCAAGCCAGGTCGGTTTCCGAGCCCTGGCGTGCGCGGTGCGGCGTCGGCCGACGCGGCACAAGCACCGGAGTCGCCGCTCGATACTCGCGATAGTCCTGGTCCTTCCCCCAACGAGCACGCGCTTGCCGCTCAAGGATTGGGATGCCGCTGACGCGGGTCAACAAGACAAAGACAAAGACGGGAGACACCATGGTCACCCACTGCCACCCCGAGAGTGCGGGCGCCGCGATGACGGCGATGCCAACCCAGATCACGATCTCGCCGAAGTAGTTGGGGTGCCGCGACCACGCCCAAAGGCCAGTCCGGATAAAGCGGTTGCGATTCGCCCGATCGCTCCTGAACGCCCGCTTCTGGGCGTCCGCTACCGCTTCCAAGACGAAGCCGAGCGCCCAGATTGCGATTCCAGCGAAGGCTATCCAATCCAGGGGTTCGGGCTTCGCCGTCGTGATCGCCGCAACAGCCGCCGCTGAAGTCAGGAGCACCCACAAGCCTTGAAGCGTCCAGGTCAGAAAGAAGCTGGGAAAGTGCATCTTGATGGAATCGAAGCGGCGGTCGCCGCCCGACGCACGGACCCGCTGCGAGAGGTGCCAACCCAACCGCGCCGCCCAGACGATGATCAGCGTCGCGATGACCAGGGAACGCGGCTCCCAGTTCCCGACCGCCACGACTCCCACGACCGCCACGGTGACGAACGTGATGCTGCCCGCGAGGTCAAAGAACCGCTCGGTGTGGGCGCGATAAGCGGGAATGAAGGCCAGCCACTGCGCCGCAAAGGCGATGGCGGCGCAAAGCGCAAAGACGCGAATGCCGCAGACGGACTCGCCGTTATGGCTGCCGGCGACCGCAATCACGGTCGCGACCGCGAGGATGCCGGCGACTGTGAGGAACGGCCGGATGTTCGCGACGCTCATTCGATCGCCTCCGTAGGATGGGCTGCGGGCTCTTGGCGCTCCCCAACGGCGGTAGCACCGGCGCGAGCCTCTGCGAGCCGCGCGCCATCGTCCTTGGCCGTCGGCGCTTCCTCCATGGCGATCCATCGGTCAATGTCGGCCCAGGCCTGCCAGAGCCACTCAGCTTGGCCGGCTGGATCGGAGGGGATCGACCGCCGCGCAACGCGCCGGAAGTGGACGCGTACGCGTGCTCCCACCAGGGCGCCTGAAATGAAGGCGCGATAACTATTCGCGGAATCGAGCCCAGAATGGCTGCACACGACGACGTCGGCGTCGGGAACGGCCGCCAGCGCGGCCTGAAAGCCTCCACTGCGCGGTGCCAGGACGTGTCGCAAGGCCGCCGCCTTCTTGGCGGCGCCGGGGTCGACACCGCTGAGCCGCGCTATGACGCGTGTGCGACGCTCTGGGCTAAACAGCGCCCCTTCTGGGTAGATAACGACTCCGTCCAAAGGACCGAGGCCTTCCGCCAGGGCAGCGACACCTTGAGCTTGGCCTTTGGGTTCTTCTCGACCGGCCTCGACGAACAGGTTCGGAAGCCTGCCGCCCACGATGTCCAAGCAGGGGTCGCGGAGAAGCCAGCGGTTGAGGACCCACCGCAGCTGGATCCCGTGGCGGGCGGAGATGAAGACAGCCGGAACCAGGTTGTCGACAGGAGAGACGTGTCTGGCGATCACGATCAGTGGGCCTGTTGCGAGATCATCGGCGCCTTCGGCCTCGATGCGCAGAGAGAAGATCCTCCTTGCGCCCCAAAGCTGGAAGGACGCCCAGTGGCACTGCAGCAGGAAGTTCCGACGGAGGTAGGCGGAGGACGGCCGGCGGCGCCAACCACCTGCGCTCACCCAGATCCCTAGGCAAGCGAGCATGCCTGCCGCTTCGGCCAGAAGGTAGACATCGACCATAAGGAGCGAGCGCGTGAGCACGAAGCGGCGCGGTCTGAAGACATCAACGAGAACGGCGATGAGGAGCAGCGCCGGCGTTGCGGCGAGCATGATAAGCGCGGACAACAAATAGGCCGGAATGGTGACCGCGCGCCGGCCCCACCGGCTCACGAACGACTCGCGAAAGCGTGGCGCGGCAAGCGACGTCATTGGGCGAGTCCTGGCGCGCCTGAGGCGCTTGCCGCGGCCGATTGCCGGGTAAGGTGAGCCGCGCGGCCAGGCCTCGAATTACCAGTGATGACGAGCCACATGATGGTTCCTTCCCGGCAGTTTCGCCGCGCACGGCTAGTTGGGTTGAAGGGTGCCCGCGTAGACCTGCCAGGCGAGCAAGGATTTCGCCGTGAGGCTGAGGAGGATATAGATGAACTCGCTGAACAGGTAGTTGCGCCACGGACCCACTCGCCGGTATTGGAGGAGCATATTCAACGCAAAAATATTGAAGACCGCAAAGATCGAAGCGAAGATCCAATAGACGAAGGCCGGGACGTCGCCTCCATCTCCCCCGGCGCCAGCCAGGTAAATACCCACCCCTATCCAGGGCACGACTCCGGCGAAGCATCCGAATACATAGGAAGTCCAGTCGATTGAGTCCCTACCTTGGTTGTGCCGTTCCATCGCCCAGCCGAACAGGATCATCGCGGCGTTGAGCGAGAAGATGGCGATCAGGCTGACCACATCGTAGATGCCCACGAGCATCGCGATGGCAACGATCATCACCGACGAACTGAACGCGTATTCGATCCAGCGAGCGTAATTGATTCTGCGGTCTAGGTTCTGGCGATACCACGAGTAGATACCGGGGAGCGAAATCGCGAGGTGAGCGATCGCCGAAAGGAACAAGAAGCTCGCGATAACCGGCCCCAACCGCACATCGAATAACGTCTCCAGTCGCGGCTCCAGCGACTCCGTCTCCGGATTCATGCGGACGAAGGCCGCCGTCACTGGCAGCGAGAAACTACTGGCGATGCCCAGCATCAGCGCGCCCTGCGCGAAGTGCAGCACGGCCATCGCAAGGTTCCATCGCCGAAGGTTCCACGATGTCGGCGCCTCTGGTCGACCGGCCGAACTGCCCACGTGGAATGCCATTCCGTGCCCTCCCGAGGTGTATCCCGCGGATCGGCCGCCGTCCTTGGCTGGGGGGATCGCCCGGAACCATCCTCTTGCGATGCCGCACGTCTTGTCAAGATTTTGCCCAGTGTTCGTCGAATGCTAGGGTAGGGCAATGTTGATTCGCATCGGCGCCCTCAGCGCGCGGACCGGCGTCTCGGCAGACGTGCTTCGGTCCTGGGAACGCCGCTACCGCCTTCTTGCGCCGCGCCGAAGCCCCGGCGGCTTCCGCCTCTACAGCGAGGCCGACGTTGTGCGCATCGGAACCATGACACGTCTGATCTCGGCCGGGCTCTCCGCTCGTGAGGCTGCGGCGCAGGCGCTGGCGACTGGCCACAGCCCGCCAACGAGCGCTGCCTCCGTTGAGGACACGCTCCTCCAAGAGGTCTGCGCCGCCCTTCATGACGCGTTCCGCTCGTTCGACGAAGCCGCGATCGAGGCGGCAATCGACCTCGTCCTCTCCCGCTTCGACCTGGACATGGCCGTACGGGACGCCTTCCTCCCGGCGCTGCGGCAACTTGGGGACGACTGGGAGGCGGGGACGGTCACGGTGGCCCAGGAACACTTTTCGGTGAACGTCCTTCGCGGCCGCCTGATGGGCCTCGCGAGGGGTTGGGATGGCGGGTTCGGACCGAGAGCGCTTCTTGCGTGCCCACCAGCCGAGTTTCACGATATCTCGCTCATTCTCTTCGGCCTCGCCCTTCGACGACGGGGTTGGCGAATCACGTTCCTCGGCTCGGACACGCCCATTGATGAACTGCTCCGAGTACGAGACGGCCTGGCCCCGCAGCTCACGGTGCTATTCGCGGCCTCCTGGGAAGCCCAGACCGGCCTAATCCCAAAGCTGTCCGGCGACGCGGCCGCCTCGATTGCGCTAGCCGGAACGACGGCCGGACCGCTCGCCGCCGCCACGGGTCGCCGCTGGCTGACCGGCGATCCGGTGGCCGAAGCGGAAGCGCTGACTCAGGAGTTCACGCGTTCGCGGCGCCGCCCGAGGCCAGGAGGTAGCGGCAAATGAAGGTCCTCGTTTTCGGCGCAAGTGGGTACATCGGCACAAACCTCATTCCAAAGCTGCAAGCCCGAAGCTTGCCGGTTCGTGCAAGCGCCCGTCATATCGACGTGCTGGAGGCGCGCGGATGGCAGGGCGTAGAACTCGTCTCGGCCGATGCGCTGAAGCCCGCGTCGTTGCAGGCTGCTCTCGCCGGCATCGACGTGGCCTACTACCTGGTCCATTCGATGGCAGCCGGCGGAGACTTTGCCCGGCTCGACCGCGAGGCGGCAGCTAATTTCCGCGAGGCGGCAGCCACTGCAGGGGTGGGCCGAATCATCTATCTCGGGGGCCTGCAACCCTCCGACGGCGCGAGCCCGCACCTGCGTTCACGGCAAGAAACCGGTGAAGTCCTCCGCGACGGACCCGTACCCGTCACGGAGGTCAGGGCCGGGATTGTGGTGGGGCCAGGTTCCGCCGGGTTCGAAGTTATCCGAGACCTTGTGAACCACCTGCCCGTGATGACTACTCCTCGGTGGGTTCGCTCCCGTACGCGCCCCATCGCTCTCGATGACCTTCTGGCATACCTGGTTCGGCTCGCCGAACTTCCCGGGACAGCCGGGCGCACCTTCGACGTTGGCGGACCCGAAACCCTGACGTATAAGGAGATGTTGACAACCTTCGCGGCTGAGACGGGCAAACGCTGTTACGTGATCCCGTTGCCCGTGCTCACTCCGCGTCTTTCTTCTTACTGGCTTGGGCTGGTGACGGCCGTCCCGGCAGCCATAGCCCGTCCGCTCATTGACGGCCTGCGCCATGACCTAGTCCCTGACGACCGGGCGGTCCGCGAGGTCGCGCCGATCCCGTTGCACACGTACCGGGAGGCGATCGTCGCGGCCCTCGAACGGGAGCGAGCTCTTTCGGTACCGGCCCGCTGGACCGAAGGTGCGCTCGCCTTCCGCGGCTACAACCCGGAGATCTCCTACTACTCCAAGGGCGAGCGCACCGAAGTGGTAGCGCACGCCGCGGCTGCCAATCTCTGGAAGGTTGTTGCGAGCATCGGCGGCGATGCCGGCTATTACTTCGCCAACCCCCTCTGGCGCACTCGCGGCCTGCTGGACCGTCTTGTCGGCGGCCCCGGTATGCGGCGAGGCAGGCGCGATCCGTCGAGCGTCCGGGTGGGCGACGCAATCGACTTCTGGCGGGTTGTCTCGGTCGAGCCCGGACGTCGCCTGACTCTGCTGGCCGAGATGCGGCTCCCAGGAACCGCCACGCTCGAGTTCGAAGTTGAGCCGACCGGTGAGCGGTCGAGCAGGCTGATCACGACTGCGCGGTTCCACCCGGCGGGGTTGCCGGGCCTCCTCTACTGGCACTCGCTCGTGCTCTTCCACAACCGCATCTTCCGGGGGATGCCGCGCGCGATGGTACGGCGGGCAGAGTGGATCGAGGCGGTCGGACCGTGACGACAGTGTGCGCCGGTCGGTTGCGCGCCGTGGAAGCTCCCAGGTTCCTAACAGGAGTCATCCTTAACGCGCGGTCTGGGAGCGGCTGGCTTTTGAGCGACGAACCACGGATCGCGCTGCCGAAGGGCCTGTTTCTAAGGCAAGGGGCCTGGGGCGGGCCCACGCTCACGCCGCAAGCCATCCTGTTCTACAAGGCAACCGCCTACTTCGGCCCGGCCGCGACGGAAGGGGAACGACCGCAGGACGAGGCGGACTTTCGGGTGCTTCTCCCGGCCCTTGACGGAGTACAGCGCACGTGGCTACGGGAGGCCATCGCGTCGCTTCATCCCGACCACCCGTGGCTTTCGGAGATCGCCGGATAAAGGAATTGCCGGGCGATACGCGGCCAGTCGGGCACGGCGATTTCTCGGACACGACTACTGTCCCGCCCGCGGTCGAGCCCTCCGCAACCCTCTGTGTTGGCCGCACCGCATCAGCGCTGGTCAGTCGCCCGAGACGCCGATGAACGCCCATTCGGTGGGCTGGTCGAGGCCTTCGTCGATCGGATAGACCGGAAAAAAGAGGCACTCCCAGCGTTCGAGGTCGTCCGCGATTTCCACCGCCTTCCCGTCGACGTGGACCCGCGTCGGGAATTCGTGCCCGAAGTAATGCCGCAGGGTGCGGTCCGGCACGCGTGTCGCCACGCCGAAACCGCGCACCGCCGCGACCCGTTCGATGTCGAGCACAGAGTGCGTCCCGCGGACACCGGCCATCTCCACGACGGACTGGATCGACGCCCCAGAATCCGGCGGAGAGTCGCCGGCCGAAAGGATCTCCTTGACGAGCGCGCGTTTGACGAACGGCCTCAGGTACCAGGGCGCCGTCTGGACCGAGTCGCGCAGGCTGGTAAACAGTTCACGCTCGAACATGTCCAGGTCATCGTCTGTCCCGGATTGGAACGCTTTCGCGAAGCGCTTGGCCATCTGGGGGTCGATGCCCGTGCCGCGGCGGAAGTCCCCACGCGCGAAGACCTCGCTGCGGAGTAGCTGAAGCGAGGCCTCCGGGTCGGCGTCATAGGGCGCGAAGTAATGCCAGGTCGATGCTCCCAAGGTTGCGAGTCCTCCATAGCTATCATCGGCGGCGGGGTTGTCACAGAGAAGGCACGCCAAAAAGGGGGCCCGCCGACCTGCCGGTGTCGCGCTCACTCGCTCAAAACTGTACAGCCAGCCAGCGAGGCCGGAGAATCTCCATTCAACGCCGAGGAGGCCCCATCATGGCTGTGACCGACTTCCACCCCTTGAGCCCGGAAACGCTCGAATGCCCGTACCCGTTCTACGAGGCGATGCACGCCGAGGCGCCCGTCCACTTCGCGCCGGGTTTGCCGATGGCCCTTGTCAGCACCTATGACCTCATCCAGGAGGTTGTCCACAACCCCGCCGTCTATTCCTCGGCGATCCCGACCGGGCCCGCCGACCTCGTCCGAGCCGAGGAGGACTTAGACCCCGAGCTGCGGGAACTCCGCCGCGAAGCGCTCAAGATGCCGGCCACCCTGCTCAGCGCCGACCCGCCATGGCACGGGCGCTACCGCTCAATCGTCAACAAGGCCTTCGCCGCCCGCCGGGTAAACGGCATGGAAGGCTACGTCCGCGAGATCGTGACGAGCGTCATCGACGATTTCATCGACGAAGGCAAAGTGGAGATGGTGTCGCAATTCGCCGACCGTCTGCCCTTGGCTGTCATCGCGGACCAAATCGGGGTGCCACGGGCCGAACTGACGGAGTTTAAGAAACGCTCGGACCTCGCGATCGGCGGTATCGACACAAAGGTGCCGCCCGAACTCGAACTCGCCAAAGCCCGCGCTGGGATCGACCTGCAAAGATACCTGATCGCCCGGGCGGAAGAACGCCGCAGGGAGCCGAAGGACGACATGCTCACCGTCCTGGCGACCTCCATGCTTGAGACGGACGAGGGGCCGCGCCCGCTGACGGACGGCGAGATCCTGAGCATCCTGCAACAGTTCCAGGTCGCCGGCAAAGAGACGACTGCCCACGCCATCGGCATGACGATGCAGCTCTTGGTCCAGCATCCAGACCAGATGGCCCGCCTGAAAGCTGACCCTTCGCTGATCCCGAACCTGATCGAAGAAGGTCTGCGGATGGAAACGCCGGTGCGCGCGCTCTTCCGCGTCACAACCCGTGACACAGAGCTTGGCGGCGTGGCCTTGCCTCAGGGGACGGTGCTGATGCTGGTTTTCGCGGCCGCGAACCGCGACGAGAAAGAATTCGCCTGCCCCGCTCAGTTCGATGTCGGCCGGGAGAACGCCAAGAGCCAGCTCGCTTTCAGCGCCGGTCCACACTACTGCGTCGGGTCGGCCCTGGCTCGCCTTGAACTCCGCGTCGCGTTTGAGGAGCTGTTGCGGCGTCTCGACAATGTCCGTCTCGACCCAGATCATGACCCAAACCCGCCGCACACTGCGAGCTACATCCTGCGGGGGCTCACGGAGCTGCATCTGCTGTTTGATAAGGCGAGCTGACCGCCACTACCGGCGTCAAGCGCCTCGGGCCGGCGCCGAAGCGCGCCGCGCCCGGGCGGGCTAGGCGGGCGTAAAGTCGAGGAAGAGATTCCACATCCCGAGCATGATGCCGGGCTGGTGGGTGAAGTCGTTCTTGCCCGGCGTGAAATGCACCTCGTCCAGACGGTCGAGCAGGAGGTTGACGGCGATGTTCTGCTCCAAGCGCGAAAGCCCGGAGCCGGGGCAAGCGCGAGGCCCCTGCGAAAAAGTCAGGTGGCGCCCGGCGTGGGGCCGGTCGAGGCGGAACTCGGTTGGCTCGGCGTACTCCTCTGGGTCCCGGTTGCCGGCGCCATAACGGAGGTGAAGCAACGAGCCCTTGGGAATAGGGAGTCCGCGAATCTCGGTGTCGCGCGCGACCCGCCGGGTGGAGAGCCCTTGCGTCGGGGCATACAGCCGGAGCGCCTCCTCCACGAAGAAGCGGACTTTCGAGCGGTCCGCCTTCAGTTCCTGGAAGATGTCCGGTCGCTGCGCAAGGACGTAGGCTTCGGCGGTGAGGGCATACTGGGTGGTCTCGTTCCCTCCGATGTGCATCCCATAGGCGACGCCGACGATTTCGGCATCGTCGAGTTGGCGGCCTTGGTACGTAACCTGCGAGAGGAACGTAACCATGTCATCGACGGGGCAGGCGCGCTTCTCGTCGAGCCGTTGCTTGATGTACTGCTGGAACTGGACCAACGACTTGGCGTTGTCCACCTCTTCTTCAGGCGAGAGCAGGTTCTTGTGCGTGCTTCCGTAGACGAAGCGGCGGACTTGCTCCTCTTCCCAGGCGCGAAGCTGCGGGATGTCGTCGAGCGGGAAGCCGAGGATCGTCTCGATCACGATTTGCGGCAGGGGGGCCGCGAACCCCTTGACGAATTCGACTTGGCCTTTCTCGATCCAACCGTCGATCAGCCCAGTGGCGGCTTGGGTGATCATGGCGGTGTGGCGGGGCGCACCCGTTGATCCGACCCATGGGTCGGTGATCTGGATGCGATGCTGCTTGTGCTGCTCGATGTCGGGTCGCATCGTCTGGGTCGTCGAATTGACGGCGCCGAAACCTTGCTGGTTGAAGATCTCCTCCGCCTGCGTCTCTTCGCCTGGGTTGTAGAACGGGAAGAGGTCGGGGTCCCGCACGACCATCGCAATATCGTCGTACTTGGAGAGGATGAAGGCGTCTGCGCCCGGGGCCGCCCCTTCGCCCGGGATACGGTGGATAGGCGCCTTTTCGTGGAGGATCTTGTAGGCGTCGAACCAATACTCCTGCGCGCCCGGCGAAAAGAGGTCGACGTCGTCGAGGTTGACGGGACACGTGAGGACTTGAGCGCCAGCGATCTGAGTCATGCGGATTCGCTCCAGGAAGGGCGCCCGCGCGGGGCGAGCGAGGCCTTGGATGGGGCGAACGATACGCGGCCAACTGTGCGCGTCAAGGGCCGAGTGGGCTCTTGCCGCGGAGACTCGAAACTGCCACGCGCGTCAGCCCGCCTCTCCCCTACAGCCCCTTTTGCACTAGGAACGAGCAGAGGTCGCTGATCCGGCAGGCGTAGCCCCATTCGTTGTCGTACCAGGCCGCGACCTTGATCAGATTGCCGCCCACCACGTTCGTCGACATGCCGTCGACGATGCTCGAACGTTCGTCGCCCTTCATATCCATCGAGACGACGGGGTCCATTGTAATCCCGAGGATGCCTTTCATCTTTTCGCCGGCCGCCTCGCGGATCAGCGCGTTGAGCGCTTCCTTCGTCGTGTCCTTTTCCGTCAACGCCACAAGTTCGACGATCGAGACGGTCGGCGTCGGGACGCGGTAGGCGAGGCCGTCGAGCTTGCCCTCGATCTGGGGGATGACGAGCCGGAGGGCCTTGGCCGC
>CAMAUF010000045.1 GCA_945861295.1 bacterium
CGCAGGACAATTTCACCCGATCCCGCCCGAGGGATCGGCAGATCCTTGATGACGAGAGGAGCTCCGAGCTTTTCGGCGACGGCTGCACGCATTATCAAATCTCCCTCTCGGCAATGAGGCGCGAGAGTCCCCTTTCGGTGGGGTTCTTCAGCGGTCTGTAGAATCGCGCCGACGGTCGGATCCCGTCGCACTTACGTTCGCTGGGGAACTCGAAGCCAAGCCGTCGAGCCTGATGATACGCCGATTCGGCCGAGGTTGTGGAGCAGCCCGCTGAGCTCGACAGCCGCCTGACCTGTTTCGCCGAGGCAAAGGATCGCCGCCTCCGCCCGCGCCAAGGCCGCGATCGCTGGCGCGACCGTTTACTCCCGTGTAAGCGGCGGGTGGAGCGTGGCCGAGAATCTGGTAAATCGCCTACTCAGGCATGCACAGGCTTTGGCGGCTGTCTGTAGTGGCGACTGGGCCGGGGCGCGGACGGCGCTGGAGCGTGGCCTCGAACTCGGCCCCCGGGATGGGAAGTTACTCTGGGACATGGCCTATATGCTGCTTTTGCCGGGCGATACCGCCGCCTCGGAGGAGTACATCGCCCGCCTCGTTGAGGTTGCGAGCGCGACCTCCGGTCCCTCGCTCGAAAGCGGGTGGCTGGCACAACTGCTTTCGATCGCCAGGTTCCTCACCGGCCGGGCTGCGGACCGACCCGTCATGGCCCGGCGAACGTCGTGCGGGAGCTCGTCGCTGGCAAGGGCTTCCTCTTCCACGACACCGGCACCCATGAACTGAAGGGTCTGGAGGAGCCTCTGCGCCTTTGGGAGCTGCGCTGGGAGGATCCCTGATGGGAGGGGCACCACCTTCCCGCTATCGGACTAAGTCTAGCTAGACTAAGTTCATGAAGACAGTCAACGTCCACGAAGCCAAGACGCACCTTTTTTTCGAAGCTCCTGGAGGAGGCGCTGTCCGGGGAGGAGATCGTCATCGCGCGATCCGGTAAGCCGTGTGCGCGGCTCGTCCCGTTCGAGGACATCGGGCCAGAGCCGATGGGCTTCGTCACGGGCCGGCTCACTCCCGAGTTCTTCGAACCCCTCCCAGTCGACGAACTCGCGGCCTGGGAAGGGGACACATCACCGAAGAAGAGTTTCGGCGGCTGAAGTGAACGCTGGCCGATGGTGGTATCCTTGGCCCATGAAAACGCTCGAAGACTACACAGTCGTCATGCAGCCGGACGATGGGACGCTCTTCGCATGGATCCCCGCGATCCCGGGCTGCTACACCGTCGGAGATACATCCGAGGAGGCGAGGCGCGAACTCGAGGGCGTCTTCGCCGTTTTTCGGGACGATTACGCCGAGCATGGCGAACACATGCCGGAGGATGTCCGCGAGCTGGTCGCCGTTGCCAGCTAAGGCCCGCGCGAGTTGGTGCGGGCTGCCGAGCGGTTGGGCTTGAGCGGCTGCGCCAAAGCGGAAGCCACCTGGTCTATCGCCACCCCGACGGACGGCGCGTAACGATTCCGTTTCATGGAGACCGCGATGTCGCTCGCCCACTCTACTTCAGCCTGCTCCGTGACCTTGGCATCACAGAAGAGGATTTCCGGCGGCTGAAGTAGACTGACCCCAGCCTTAGCCGCCGGAGCCGCCACGTGCCCTCGTTCGCTTCCACTCTTCCGAACGTCATCGCCCGCCATCGCGACGCCATCGAGGACGCCCTTGCGGCCGCGATCGCCTCCGACGGAAGCGACGTCGTTGCTGCGGCCCGCTACGTCATGGGCTGGGAAGACGCGGGCGGCAGGCCCGCGGAGAGCGGCGGCAAGCGTATCCGGCCGGCCCTCGCGCTCATCGCCTGCGAAGCCTTCGGCGGGGCGCCCGCGGACGCGATGCCGGGCGCGGTCGCGATCGAAATCGTCCACAATTTCTCGCTCGTCCACGACGAAATCCAGGACCGCGACGACGTGCGCCACGGGCGCCCAACCGCCTACACGGTCTGGGGCGAAGGCCAGGCGATTAACCTCGGCGATTTTCTCTTCGCCCGCGCCTTCCAGGCCCTGACGCGCAGCGCGACCCCACCGGGACGCCTGATAGAGGCCGTAGAATGCCTGCTGCGGGCTGTCGAGGGCATGATCCGGGGGCAGTGGACAGATTTGGCGTTCGAACGCCGTGACGCCCTCACGGTCGACGAATACCTGGTGATGGCCGAAGGCAAGACCGGCGTCCTGCTGGGCGCCGCGCTCGAAATCGGCGCTATCCTCGGCGGCGCATCTCGGGTCGATGCCACGACGATGGGCGCGTGGGGCCGCAAGCTTGGGCTCGCCTTCCAAGCCGTCGATGACTACCTCGGGATCTGGGGCCAGGAGACGGGCAAGCCGATCGGCGCCGACATCCTCCGCAAGAAGAAGTCGCTCCCCGTGACGTTCGCGCTGAACGACGCCGCGGCGGGGCCGTTCATCCGCGCGTCGTTCGAAGCGGACCGCCAGGCCGCCGACCTGCCGCGCATCCTGGAGTTGCTCGAAGGCTGCGGCGCCGACGCCGTCTGCCGCGATATCGCCCGGCGTTTTGCGGACGAGGCGAGCGAGATCGCGGCCACGCTGGAACTTGCGCCGGCCGCCCGTCGACAGCTCCAAGCAGTCGGCGAGTACTTCTGCAGTCGCGACTTCTGAAATGGACACGCGTCGTCAGGCTCTGCTGATTGGACACGCGCACGCAGGCGCGCCCATCGAGTATCCTCGCGGAACTCGAGGATACTTCCCCAAAAGCGAGGGCGCCCGTGAAGCGCATTGAGCACTCCGACGGCGAGACGGTTGGCGAGAAACCACGTACCCAAGTCGCACCGACGTACGGCCGCCGAGCAATCCTCGGCGGATTGGCCGTTCTGCCCGCGATCGCAATCGCCGGCTGCGGCGGTGATGATGATGATGAGGCGCCCGCGCCAACCGGGACCGCGCCGCAGGATCGCACGAAAGCGCCCACTGACGCGCCAACGTCGGCGGCCCACCAGCGCCAGCCCGACCGCGCAGCGCAGCCCAGCACCGGCTGCTACGACGGCGGCCACGACCTCGAATCTCTACTTTCCACCCGTCACCGGCGAGTGGGAGAAGGCAGACCCGGCGAAGACTGGCTGGTCCCTGGCCGGTCTCGAAAGGCTCGTGACCCTCGTCAAAGACAGCAAGTCGGCGACGTTCATGATGCTTGTGGGCGGCCGCATCCTGACCGAGAACTACTACTTCAGCGCCGTCACCGCGACCTCCGCGAACGATGTCGCCTCTGTGCAGAAGAGCGTTGTTTCCACCCTCATCGGCATCGCCCGTGAAAAAGGGCTGCTCACACTCGAGGACAAGGTCTCGAAGTATCTGCCCGTTGGTTGGTCCAAAGCCACGCCGGCCGACGAGGGGAAGATCACGATCCTGCACCTGATCACCATGACCAGCGGCCTTGACCCGAGAACGCTTCGTAAGGTCGCGGAGCCTGGAACGACGTACGACTACAACACTGACGCGTACCAGAAGACACGACCGCTGCTCGAGAAGGCCGCGAACAAAGACATCAACGCCATCACGCGTGAATGGCTCTTCACCGCAATAGGAGTGAGCGAACTGACGAAGTGGGAGGTGCGCCCAGACGCGGGCACGGACGCGACCGGCGCCGCCTTTTGGGGCCTGAACATGACCGCGCGGGACATGGGACGGTTTGGGCTGGTCTCGCAGCGCCGCGGCCTATGGGAAGGCAAGCAGCTCGTCAAGAGGTCGTGGTACGACGACGCCTGGGCATCGTCGAAACAGAAACCTGACTACGGCTACCTCTGGTGGCTGATGGGCAAGCGCAAGATTGCCGGCGCCCCTGACGATTGGGTCGCAGCCCTCGGCGCCAAGGACCAGAAAATCTACGTCGTCCCGAGCCTGGACCTCGTGGTCACGCGGCAGGGCCTGGCGGCGAAGGAAGAGTCCGAGAACAGCTCAGACTTCGACATCGTCCTTTTCGAGGCGATCGCGGCCGCGCGCGCCTGACCCCGGCCGAGCACCTGGCTGGCGCGCGGCCGAGTCTGCGCTACCGAAGCGAAGCCCGATGCAAGCCCGATGCGACCGCGCTCCGGGGCGCAGGGCGCATTCGGCCCGACGCGACCGCGAGACGGAGACGCTCGGGCTAGCCGGTTCGGCGCCACTGGACGAGGGTGTACGGCACCTTCCCGTCGTTATGGTCCTCGAACACCGCTTCGACTTCCGCGCCGATGACGACCTCCTGGCGCCGGTCGCCGAGCAGGTTGCCGACCATGCGGACGTTGCCCGCGTCCGGCAGTTCGACCAGCACGACGATGTACGGCAGCGCGTCTTTGAGCGCCGGATGCACCGGGTACCAGGCGCGCTCCCAACTGAAGATGCGCCCGCGGCCAGAGACGCGGGCGTAGCCGAGGTCGAAGCTGTGACACTCGTTGCAGACGTACTCCGGGCCCCATTGAAAGGCCTGACAGGCGTTGCAGCGCTGCACCAGAAGTTCATGGCGCTTGACGGCGTCCCAGAATTCGGCCCCGAGCCCTTCGGGAGAGGGGGCAGGCATGGGCAGGCCGACGGGCAAGTAATAGTCGCCATTCGCCCCAGAAGGGGGCGCGGCGGTGGCGGTCGCGCCGCCGGATGCCGGATAGGGGTCACTCATGCGTGCGGCTCCGAGCAAAGGATGAGGTTGGAGACGGGCTGGACCATCGGCCCAGAGGTGACCATCGAGACGTGGACGTTTTCGAGCTGGTTCGGCGACGTGCCGCGGAGCTGTTTTACGGCTTCGGTGATCAGTTCGAGGCCGTGCATGTAGCACTCCGCGAGATTGCCGCCACTGGTGTTCAGCGGCAGCTTGCCGCTCGGCGCGGAGAAGTTCTCGATGGTGAAGAAGTCGTTCGTTTCTTCCGGCTTGCAGAAGCCGTGCTCCACGATCGACATCATGACGCCGCCAGTGAAGTTCTCGTAGCTTTGCAGCACGTCGACGTCTTCAGGCCCGACACCGGCCATGGCATAGAGTCGCGGCGCCAAGGTCTTGAAGTTGGACGTGCCGTAGTCCGGGGCGTTGTGGGCGGTGGCGGCCTGGCGGTAATCCGAACCCTGGGCGGCGCCGAGGATGTAGGCGGGCTTGTGCTTCAAATCCCGCGCCCGTTCGGCGGAGGTGATGATGATGGCGGCGGCGCCGTCGTTCTCTTGGCAGCAATCGAAGAGGTGGAACGGCTCCACGATCCAGCGCGAGTTGTCGTAATCCTCGGCCGAAAGGGGGCGGCCGTGCATCACCGCGCGCGGGTTCTTCTGCGCGTGATGGTAGCTGGCGAGCGCGACGGCCTTGAGGGCGTCCTGCTCGACGCCGTTGTCGTGCATGAAGCGCTGGACGCGCATCGCGAACGACTGCGCCGGAGACATCAGGCCATACGGCGCGGTGAAGGCCATCCCGCCCGGCGCGGCGGCCATTTGCGGCCCTTGGCCGAAGCGGCCGAACTGGCCCTGGGCGAGGCCGCGATAAGCGACTGCGACATCGCAGTAGCCAGCCGCAACAGCCGCCGCCGCGTTGGCTACAGCACCTGAACCACCACCACCACCGCCGCCCCAGAACATGTTGCTGAAGCCGATGTGCTTCATGCCCAGCGCGCTGGCGATCCGGGGTGGGTCGTTGCGGTCGTTGCTGAACGAGGCGAGGCCGTCGATTTCGCGGACATCGATCCCCGCGTCCTCGGCTGCGAGCATGATCGCTTCGAGCGTCAACTTGAACTCAGGGTCTGGCGCCGCGCCGCGTTTGTAATAGCGCGTCTCGCCGATGCCGGCGATGGCGGTCTTGCCGCGGATACTCCGTTCGGTCATGGGTTTCCTCCGTGGCGCGGATCATGGTCACGAGAAGCCGCGATGCGCAAGGCGGAAAGATTCGGGCCAGAGGAGGACACCGTGGTGTAACCGCCTCGCAAACTGACGGCGCGGCGCCTGGAAACGGTTGACGTTGACCGAAATGCCCGTGTTATTGTCGAATTGGCAGCGGAGGGCGCACGAACGCGTCGCGCCATGCCGTTCGAGGGGTATCTATGAAGCGCTTCCTGATCGTCCTGCTCCCGCTGACAGGGCTGGTGCTGATGGTGGCCGGCCTGCTTGCCAGCGAAACCCCGGCCGCCGCGGCCGGCCCTTGCGGCACCGCGCACGACGGCCTGGATGGCCCGGAGCAGGAGTTCCTGGCGCTGCTTGGTGACTGGCGGGCCGTGAACGTCACGTTCCACACGCCCTTGGAGGCGTCCGGCGCGCTGAACGCGGCGGCGGCCTGGTTCGCACAAGACATGGTGCAAAAAGGCCCCTTCGGCGACCACATCGATAGCCTGGGACGGGGCTGGTGGCAACGAGCAGCCGATTGCGGTTATGACGAGTACTTCGCCACGGGGAGCGGCGAGGGAGCCTACCTAGCTACGAGTCCAAGCGACCCCGTATTCGTGACGCCAGCAAGCGCCATTGACGGGATGGCGAACCAAAATCGAAGCGAAAGCGGCATCCGCATCAGGGTCGCGGGCGATATCTGGCCCGTGAAGTGTGTCGGGGTTGGGCACTACCGCAATGCGGCGGGGACTCGGGAAGCCTGGGTCACGGTGCTGGCGCAGTTCCCGGCGGGCGAATCCTGCCCCGGTTCGAACGCGGCCCCCGAGGAAACGCCGACCAACACAGCCACACCGACCGCGACCGCGACGCGGACGGCCTCGCCGACGCCGACGAAGACGGCCACGCCCCAGCCGCGTTTCAACTCCGTGCTCGCGCTGATCCCGGGGACGTGGTCGCTGGTCACGCTGCCGCCCGGGCCGATTGACCAGGTCCTGGCGCGCGCGTACGGCTGCTACGAGGTCGTCTATGCCTTCGAAGGCGGCGAATGGCGGCGATACTCCCCAGACGTCCCGAAGTACGCGCGGAACCTCGCACAATCCACTGGGAGCGCCCTGTGGATCAAGGCCTCGGACAAGGCGTGTGGCCTCATCCAGCTCTGAGGCAGCCGCCGGACACAGCGTCAAAGCCCGGAGCGACAACGACGGGAGGGATGTCGGCTGCGGAGGAAGTTGGTCGCGGAGCGGGACATCCCCTTCGCTCCGTGTCCGTCGCGGCTCTGAGGCAGCCGTCGGACCTAGCTGAAGACGCTCCAACCCGGAGAACTGAGGATCCCTTCGCCAAGCGCAGTCAGCGCCCCGATGCAGACGACTGCGACCAGCGCCAGGATCAGGCCAAACTCCGCGAGTCCTTGCCCGTCCTCCTGGTTCGCCTTGTGGATAGACGAGCGGGTAGCCAAGAATCGATTGACCATTTTGCGCCCCTAGTTTTGTAAATTCCCTGTAATCAGTATCGGCGATGGAGCGCCCGTGGTCGGCGGACAGGCGGGGGACTGAGTGTGGAAGACGAGTAACAGTGTGACGCCCGATACAGCGCCGCCACCCGCCCGAAGCTACCCCAAGGTCGCGGCCAGTTCGGCGAGCGTGCTTGGTGCGTCGGTGATGATGACTTCGGCGCCCAAATCGAACAGGCGCTGAAGGTTGGCGGCGTTCCGCTCCTCGCCCTCATCGTGCAAGGTCCAGGCCGCGAGGCGCACGCCACGCGCTTCGAGGATGTCGCCCAGCCGCATCCCGAGCGACTCGATGTGGAAGAGCGTCCCCACGTCGACCATCCACTCGACCGCGGGGATGACCGCCAAGAGGTCCTCAACCCTGGCCGCGAAATACTGGGCCGTGCCGACGCCGGCAAGCTGCGCCAAAGGCGAATCGTCCCAGAGCCCATGCCGGCCGAGGGATCGCGGCGAGAGACCGTCGCCGCCAGTCCGCGCCGTTGAGAAATGCCAGTGAAGCGTGGGGTCGAGCGCTACCGGGATCCCGGCGGCCGCCAGCGGACGGACGTTCCAGTGGGCTTGCGAACCCGCCACGACCTGGTCGCGGATCGGGGCCAGCGCCTCCACCAGCAGGCCGAACTGCCGGGCCGTGTAGATCCCGAGGCCCTTCAGGTCGACTTGCAGCACCGTCTCCGTGCCCGCGAGCGCGTCGACGACATCCTCCAAGAAACAGAGTGGCTCCGCTGTGCCCCGATACCGCACGGGCCGAAGGCTCTGACGCGAATGAGCCGCGAGCAAGCCCGCGCCGGTCGTCGCGCCGTCAAGCGCGCGGTCGTGGAAGACGACCATCGAATCGTCGGCGACGAAACGGACGTCCACTTCGAGCCGGGCCACGTCGGCGGCCAGACACTCGCGGACGGCGGCCAGCGAATTGGCGGGCCAGCTCCCCGAAAGAGTGGCGCTGTGACAGCAGAACGTCCGCACACGGCCGCGGACGAGAGGCGCGAATTGGCGGGGCATGACGGGCAGTCTAGCTTGTCCCCGCAGCGGCGCCACGCCCTCGCCTCCTTGCGTTTGCACGAGCCAAGTGCGACCCTCCTCCCTGAGACCGAACCGAAATACAGGGCCGAGCCACCCCAGCCGGAAACTTTCCGGCTGGAAGGACGAAATCGGCGTATGGCAGATTGGTCCCCTTGTTTTGCGGGAAGGATGCGCGTGGTACACTCCCGCGCGTCCTAGTGGTGGGGCCGCTAGCTCAACTGGCAGAGCAGCTGACTCTTAATCAGCCGGTTGAAGGTTCGAGTCCTTCGCGGCTCACCAAATTTCCGTCCGTGAAGCGGGGCACGGGCGCAGTGATGCGCCCAGCTCCGGGACACGCAAGGGGGAGTGTCGGAATTGGCAGACGAGCATGACTTAGGATCATGTGCCGCAAGGCGTGGGAGTTCGAGTCTCCTCTTCCCCACCAACTCGAACCCCCCTGGGACGCGTGGCTTGCTCCAAAGGTCCATCCAAGACCGGGGGCAGAGGAAGGAGATGGGATGCCGCTACTCGAGGTAAAGGACCTTCGGACGTACTTCTTTACGCAGGAGGGAGTCGTCAAGGCCGTCGACGGCACGTCATATGTCGTCGAAGAGGGCGAGACGCTCGGCCTCGTGGGCGAGTCGGGGTGTGGAAAGAGCGTCTCCGCGCTCTCGATCCTCCGCCTGATCCCGCAGCCGCCAGGAAAAATCGTCTCCGGCGAAATCATCTTCCAGGGCCGGGACATCCTCAAGCTGGATGAAGACGAGCTCCGCAAGATCCGCGGCAACGAAATCGCCATGGTCTTCCAGGAGCCCATGACCTCCCTCAACCCTGTCCTTACTATCGGTAGGCAGATGACGGAGGCGCTGGAGCTGCACATGGGCCTCCACGGCAAATCCGCCAGAGACCGGGCGGCCGAGCTGCTGGAGATGGTCGGCATCCCGGAAGCCGGCAACCGTCTCGACGACTACCCACACCAGTTCTCGGGTGGGATGCGCCAACGTGTCATGATCGCCATGGCAATGAGCTGCAACCCGAAGCTGCTGCTGGCCGACGAGCCGACCACGGCCCTCGACGTCACAATCCAAGCTCAGATCCTCGAGGTCATGAGCCGCCTCAGCCGCGAGTTCGGGACCGCCGTCATCATCATCACGCACAACCTCGGCGTCGTCGCACGCTACGCCGACCGTGTGAACGTGATGTACGCCGGCCGCGTGATCGAAACGGCCACCGCCGAAGAGCTTTACGGCAACCCCAAGCATCCGTACACCGTGGGCCTGCTCAATTCGGTGCCGCGCCTGGATGAGAACCGGAAAGATAAGCTCATCCCGATCGAAGGGCTTCCGCCGGACCTCGCCCACCTTCCCGTCGGCTGCGCCTTCTACCCGCGCTGCGCCTGGCGGCAGGACCGCTGCCGTGAGGAGTATCCACCGTTCCGCCTCATCGCGGATGCACACTACGTTTCGTGTTGGGAGTCGGAGAAGGTCAAGAGGGAGATTCACTAATGACGCAATCGAGTGCGGGCCGCCATCGAGTCGGGACCATCGGCGAGACCTTGGTCAACGTCCAGGACCTTCAGGTGTTCTTTCCCGTGACCGCCGGGCTGATCTTTCAGCGCAAGGTCGCCGACGTGAAAGCCGTCGACGGCGTCTCCTTTCACGTGCGCCGCGGCGAGACCCTCGGCCTCGTCGGCGAATCCGGCTGCGGCAAGAGCACCACGGGCAAAGCGATCCTTCAGCTCAACCGCCCTACCGCCGGCGAAGTCAGCTTCGAAGGCACCGACTTGACGAAGGTCAAGGGCGGCGAACTGCGCCGCTTCCGGCGCAAGATGCAGATGATCTTCCAAGACCCATACGCGAGCCTGAACCCTCGCATGTCCGTCGGGAGCATCATTTCGGAGCCGTTGACCATCCATAAACTGGCGACGGGCAAGGAGAAGAAGGGCCGCGTTCAGAACCTCCTGCAAACCGTGGGCCTGAACCCCTACTTCGCCAACCGCTTCCCGCACGAGTTCTCGGGCGGTCAGCGCCAGCG
>CAMAUF010000046.1 GCA_945861295.1 bacterium
CCAGCAATGGCCGCAGGGATCAAGGATCGCGGCTGGCTGAAGGAGGGCGCGCCGGCCGACATCGTCGTCTATGACCTCGAAAAGCTGGCGCTGACGCCGCAGACGAAGGTGCACGACTTCCCGATGGGCGAATGGCGGCGCGTGAAGAAGGCCACGGGCTACCGGTGGACGATCGTCAACGGCGAAGTGACCTTCGAGGACGGCGTCTGCACCAACCGCACGCCGGGCAAGCTGCTCCGGCATGGCGTCGCGTAGGGCGCGCCAAAGCAGGCTCAGCCTGTCCAGGGGTTGATGATGTCGACGCCAGCGGCGGCGAAATCTCGCTCGTTCCGGGTGACGACGGCGAGGCCGTGCACGAGCGCGGTGGCGGCGATGAGGGAGTCGAAGATGGGCAAGGGCCGGCCCGCCAAGCTCAAGCGCGCGTGAAGCTCACCCCATCGAAGCACGACCTCCCGATCGACTGGGAGAATTCTTTCGCCAAACCTCCGCAAGATGTCGTCTGCGAACCAATGCTCGAGGATGTCGCGACGGCGTGAAGGTGGGAGCAGTGAAATCCCGCGGCGAAGCTCCGCGATGCAAATGACGCTCGTCGCGAGATCCTCCGAATGACGTTTGGACAGCCAGTCAGCGAGCCCTCGGTCCGAGGCGGAGCGCGTTCTGTCTGAGATGGCCACGGAGTCGAGCAGGTACCTCATTCTTCGAACTCGAACAGTCGCTCGGGAACGTCCGGGAGGCGAGCAAACACGCGATCGTGCTCCTCGTCCGAGAGCAGTCGGATTTTCGGATCCAGCAGCGCTTCGACGACCGTCTTCGGACGCTTGCTCATCAGCTCATACTCGCGCGCGGAAAGGACGACGGCCGCTTCGGCGCCGTCGAGAGTGATGGACTGCGGCCCTTCGCTCGCCGCCTTGGCCACGAGTTCACAGAGGTTGTCCTGTGCCTGTTCGAGCTTCCATGCACGCATGGGCACCATCGTAACGCCCCGTCGGGTGCGTCGCCATCGCCTCCGTTCACCACCGTTCCCAGTGCACGTAGGATTCCAGCGCCATCCGCGGGCGCTGGCCGCGCATTGGGTCGCGCGCGGCGGGGTCCGCGTAGCCGAAAGCGACCGCGTTGATGACGATGTGGCCCGGCGGCAGACCGAGCACGGCCCGCGCCGCGTCGCCTTTGTGGACGGTGAACGGGCAGCTCGCGATGCCGAGTTCCCAGGCCGCGAGCATCATGTTCTGCGCCGCGCGGCCGGCATCGAAGGGCCCGCGCCACTGCGCGAACTCCCCCAGCGGCATGCCCTCTTCGGGCACAAGGACGAGCGCCACGGCGAGCGCGGCGCCCGGGACGTGCGGCGTGAAGTTGCCGCAGGCCGCGAACGCCGCGAGCTGCGCCCCGTCGCGGATGGCGACCGCGCGGACGGGTTCGAGCGCCTTGGCGCTGCCCGCCATGCGCCCGGCCTGGAGGATGCGCCGGACGGCGTCCTCCGGGAGGGGCGTGGCGGCGTAGGCGCGCGTGTCGCGCTTCTGGAGGATCACATCGTAGGCGTCCATTACTCCCTCGCGCCTTTGGCGGCGCCGGTGAGGTCCGCCATCAGTTCGATCGCCTCGTCTTGTGTGGTGTTGATGGTCAGGCCGGTGGCGCCGGAATCGGCCCATGGTTGGAAGCGCTCCCGAATCCGGGCGGCGGACCCGCACAGCGACATTTCATCGCAATACTCGTCGGGCACGGATTCCATCGCCTCGGCCTTGCGCCCGGCAAGGTAGAGCTCCTGGATCGCTTTGGCGGCGTCGCCATAGCCCCGCCGGATCATCGTGTCGTTGTGGAAGTTCTTGTCACGGTGGCCCATGCCGCCAACGTAAAGCGCGATGTTCGGCTTCATGCGGCGAAAGCCTTCGCGCGGGTCATCCGAGATATGCACCTGGACGGAGCCCTGGATCTCGAAGTCCTTGAGGCTCTTGCCGTTGCCGGCGCGCCGGAAGCCTTCCTGGAGCCACGGTTCGAAGAGCTTCATCGAGCCCGGGACGAAGCCCAGCGGCAGCCAGCCGTCGGCAATCTCGGCGGTCATCTTGACGTTGGCTTCGGTGCCGGTGCCGAGCCAGATCGGTAGGTTCGGGTTCGTGTGCAGGATCGACTTCAGCGGTTTGCCGATGCCCATCGCGCCTTCGCCCGTGTAGGGCAGCGAGATCTCCTTGCCGGCGTGGCTCACGGGCTCCTTGCGGTCGAAGATCTTGCGCATGATCGCCACGTAATCGCGGATGCGGGTGTTGGGCTTGCCCCAGGGCTGCCCATACCAGCCTTCGACGATCTGGGGACCGGAAACGCCGAGCCCCGCGATGAAGCGGTTGCCGCCCGCGAGGGCGTCGACGGTTTGGGCGGCCATCGCCGTCGCGGCCGGTGTGCGCGCGGCGAGCTGGATGATGCCGGTGCCGAGGCGGATGCGCTTGGTGACGGCGGCGAGGTACGCGAGTGGCGAGATGGCGTCGGAGCCGTAGGCTTCGGCCGTCCACACCGAGTCGTAGCCGAGGCGCTCCGCCATGAGCACACGTTCAACTGGGAGGCGCATCTCCGCGCCGGAATAGCCAAGGGCGAGGCCGAGCTTCATTTGATCACTCCGGAAGTCGAGCTGGTTGGGCGTATTCTACGGGAAGGGCACGGTTCGGCGTTACCCGAATCCGCTGCAATCGGCCGCGTCGACGTTGTAGAATGGCCGCTATGGACGTGTATATCTCGCGCAGCCCCGCCGACGAAGCGTTCGCTCGCCGCCTCCGCGACGAACTGGTCAAGCTCGGCGTGACCGTACACGAAGCCCACCAAGTCGCGTCGGGCCCCGAGTTCAGCGCTTCGGTGCGCGAGGGCCTCGCGGCCTCGGACACGATCCTCGCCGTCTCCTCGAAGCAGTATGAACTCACTGGCAGGCTCGGCTACGAAAACAGCGAAGCACTCGGGGCCGCTTGGGATGATAAGGAAAAGCGCGTGATCCCGGTTGTGATCGGCGCCGGCGCAATCCCCGCGTTCGCCTACTCGGCGGCGGCGGACGATTCACTCGAAGTCGTGCGTGTCCCATCCCGGCGGGATGTCCGGGCTGCCGCCAACGCGTTGCTCCGCCTCTTAAGCGACCCACCGGGGGAGAACGGGGCTGCCTCGTCCAAGGGCCGGGCCACCATCACCCTGGAGCGCTTGGGACCTCCCTCTGACGAAGGCTTTGAGGCAATCGAGGCGTACGTGGCCGACCAACGCGCGATCCGCATGAAGATGCAAGCGCAAGCGCGTGCCTCGTAAACCCGATCGGGATAGTTCGGTCTTCATCAACTGCCCCTTCGATCCATCCTTTTCCGACACGTTCGACGCGATCGTGTTTGCTGTGCTCTGCTGCCAACTGACGCCGCGAAGCGCGCTTGAGGCAGCCCCGCTGGCCACGACTCGCATCGACCAGATATTCTCGGGAATGGTCCGCGCACGGTTCTCAATTCATGACCTATCGCGATTCACTGGTGAAGGAAGCGACAACCTCGCGCGATTCAACATGCCGTTGGAACTTGGCATGGCTATGGCCATCAGCCGGATGCCACAAGGCGACGAACCCCCGCACAAATGGATCGCCCTGACGCCTCCCGGTTATCAGTATCAGCAGTTCATATCAGACCTCGCAGGGTTCGATCCGCCCCGCTACGACAGGACCCCCGATGGAGCGCTCGCAGCGGTACTTCGATCTCTTCCCGTCCGGTCTCACCGAGTAAGCCCGGAACAAGCACTTCCGAAACTCACTGAACTCCGCCGTGCGCGGGAGCGGCTGGCTGAGCAGTGGCGCGGCGAAGTGCCCTGGGAGGAGTTCGTGCTGGCTGCAGAGCGCATCGCCCGGGGACTCCAAGCCCAAGTCCGACCACCCCGAACGAGGAGCAACCCGTGACGACGCCCTACCTCCCCCTGTCGGCGAGCGTGGCCGAAGCCGCCCGCGACGCAATGGCGCAGCTATGCGTGCCCGGCGTCGCCGTCGGCGTCCTCCACGGCGGCCGCTTCTACGCCGAAGGCTTCGGTGTCACGAACGTCGACCATCCTCTGCCCGTGACCCCGGAGACGCTCTTCCAAATCGGTTCGACCTCGAAAACGTTTACGGCGACGGCGGCGATGCAGTTGGTCGAAGAGGGCAGGCTCGACCTTGCCGCGCCGGTGCGCCGCTATCTGCCCGAATTCCGCCTCGAATCCGAGCCGGACGCGGCACGGCTGACCGTCCGCCACCTGATCACGCACCACGGCGGCTGGCAGGGCGATTACTTCCGCGATACGGGCCGCGGCGACGATGCGATCGCGCGGATCGTCGCCAAGATGGCGCGTTCGCCGCAGATCGTCCCGGCGGGCGAGGCGTTTTCGTACAACAATGCCGGCTTCTATGTCCTTGGACGCATTATCGAAGTCTTGCGCGGCGCGCCCTTCGAGCAGGTCATCCGCGAGCGCATCCTCGGACCGCTTGGGATGACCCACTCCTACTACTTCCCCGAGGAGGCGATGGTCCACCGCGTCGCCGCGGGACACACGGTCGAAGCGGCCGGCCCGGTTGTCGTGCGGCCGTGGGCCGTCTCGCGGAGCATCGCTCCCGGCGGCGGGCAGATCTCGGACGTGCTCGACCAGCTGCGCTACGCGGCCTTCCACCTCGGCGATGGCGTCGCGCCCGACGGCACGCGCCTTCTGGGCGCCGAAACCCTCCGCGCTATGCAAAAGCCGCATGCGCCAGCGGGCAGTATGTGCGACGAGATCGGGGCGTCGTGGATGCTCTCGGGTGGGCCCGGCCGCCGAAAAGTCGCGCACGGCGGCGCGACCAACGGCCACCTCGCAGCGTTCGAGCTGTACCCGGAGCACGGATACGCCTGCACCGTGCTCACGAACAGTTTTTCGGGGCGTGGCGCCCGTCAGAGCCTGACCGAGGCCTGCCAACGCGCCTTCCTCAGCTTCGCGAGCGACGAACCGGCCACCTTCGTGGGCAGCGATGACGACGCCCTCGTGGGCGCATATCAGGCCCGCCTGCACGGGCTCACGGTCTTCCAGGACGGGCAATCCCTGGTCGTCCGCCAGATTGAGGCGCAGCGCGATCACGCCGCGGCGGAAGAGGCGTTCCGCTTACGTGCGATCGCGCCGCGCCGCTGGTGGGTCACGGATGGCTCACGGCGGGGCGAAACATGCGAGCTGGTGGAGGTCGACGGGCGCCGATTTCTGCGCTGGGACGGCCGTCTCGCGGCGCGACTTGCCTGAACGGCTGCGGCGAGCAATCAGGCGCGGGAGTGACCCCGCTGGCTAGCCGAGGCAGTGCCCAGGGGCACGTTCGCACCGTTACAAAGTTGGCATTCCGTCGTTCGTGAGCTCATGAGCGAGGCCGCACGCTACTGGAGCTTGGCGCGCGCGGCTTCGACATCGTCGGCGTGCTTGAAGATGACGCCGAGCGTCGCCTCGACCGTGTCCTTGTCGAGCTTGTCGGCGTGGAGCGCGACGAGCGCCATGCCCCAGTCGATCGCCTCGGCCACGCCCGGCCGCTTGTAGTAGTCCCCCGTGCGAGCGCCTTCCATGAAGCGGCAGACCTGCGCGGCCAGTTCGGCGTCGAGCGACGGCACTTTGGCCCGCACTATCTCGAGTTCGCGTTCGAAGGTCGGGTAGCCGACCCAGAGGTAGAGGCAGCGCCGTTTGAGGGCGTCGTGAATTTCGCGCGTGCGATTGGAGGTGAGGATGACCAGCGGCGGGCGTTCCGCCTTGATTGTGCCCAACTCGGGGATGGTCACCTGAAAATCGCTCAGGATTTCGAGGAGGAACGCCTCGAACTCCTCGTCTGCGCGGTCGACTTCGTCGATCAGCAGGACGGGCGGGTGTTCGCCGTCGCTCGAGAGGGCCTCCAGCAGCGGCCGGCGGATGAGGTACTCTTCGCTGAAAATCTCGCGCTCGACGGCGGCCGAGCCTTCGTGGCCGGCTTCGGCGAGCTTGATCCGGAGCAACTGTTTGGCGTAATTCCACTCGTAGAGGGCGTGCGAGGCGTCGAGGCCTTCGTAGCATTGGAGGCGAATGAGCCGCGTTCCGAGGATCGCGGCGAGCGCCTTGGCGATCTCGGTCTTGCCGACGCCGGCCTCGCCTTCGAGAAAGACTGGCTTGCCCAGCTTGGCGGCGAGGAAGATCGTGGTCGCGATCGTGCGGTCGGCGAAGTAATCACGGCCCTGAAGCGCGGCGAGGACATCGTCGATAGAGTCGAACATCTTGCGCCATCGTAGGGCGGGCCGGGGCCACGGGCGACCTTTGTTCGGCCGGCTCGATCCTTCGGCCTTAGCCAGGGAAGATCACGCTCTATGGAATCACAGCCCGAGCCCTTCTTTCGCCGCCAGGGCGAAGCATTCATGCCCCAGCCGATCTGCGCTGGCCCCTGGGACCCGAAGTCGCTGCACGGCCGCGTCATCGCGGGCTTGCTCGGCGGCATCATCGAGGCGCGTTTCAGAGACGCCGCCTTCCAGTTCACGCGCCTCACGGTCGACCTCTGGCGGCTG
Organism: bacterium; assembly: GCA_945861295.1. Classification (GTDB taxonomy): domain Bacteria; phylum Chloroflexota; class Dehalococcoidia; order Tepidiformales; family Tepidiformaceae; genus CAMAUF01. The sequence goes on from CAMAUF010000046.1 coordinate 6,507, forward strand.
CCGCAGTTCGTCCCGCTGACCGTCGAGACGCGGCTCGTCCGCGAAGGCGGCCGGATCAAGGTCGTCGACGCCGAGTGTTTCGCCGATGGCGTTTCGATGGGCCGGGCCATCGGCCTCCTCCTTCGCAGAGGCACGCCGCCCGCCGGGGAGATATGGTCGCCGCCGGACTGGGACTTCCCCAAACCTGACACGTTCGACCCGCCGCCCCCTCCTGAAGCCCGCGATTGGACGCCGATGTGGGAAACGCGCGGCCGCGGCAACGCCTTCGGCACCGTCGGCCGGAAGCAGGTCTGGGTCCGGGAGCTCCGGCCGTTGTTCGATCACGAACCGCTGACGCCGTTCCAGCGCGTCGCGCTCGCCGCAGACCTGACCAGCCCCCTCGCCAACTCCGGGAGTTCGGGACTCGGGTACATCAACACCGACATCACGCTCTACCTGCATCGTGATCCGGTCGGCGAGTGGATCGGCTTCGAAAGCCTCGCGCATCACGCCGACGCCGGCGTGGCGACGGGCGAGTGCACGCTCTACGACGAGCATGGCGCCATTGGCCGCAGCAGCGTCGCCGCACTGGCGCAGCGCCGGACGCCGACACCCTGAGCGCTACCGTTCGAAGACGCGGACGCCGGGGTCGCTGAGTGTGGGCCGATCCCGGCCCGAGGACGGCGCCGGGACGGCCAACGTCAGCACATCGATCGCAGCTTCCGGCGGGCTCTGGGCGAGGAGCCGGAGCGCCGCTTCGACCAGTGCCTTGCGCGTCGTCAGCCCTGAGCGTTCGGTCGCCAGCCGCAAGAGTTCGCTATCCACCTCGACGGTCAACCGCATCGTCGCCTCCTGGGCGCCGGTCCTCGGCGCGCCGCGAGCGTATCACCACGCAACGCTCCTGCCTCCAATCAGCCGTACAATCGACCGATGACGCCCGAAGAACGACTGACCTTCGTCGCTGGCCCGCGCACGGCCGTGTTCTCCACCTTGACGCCCGCTGGCCGCATCCACGCCGTGCCCGTCTGGTACCGCTGGGATGGGGAGCGCTTCCGCGTCATCACGGGCCGCGACAGCGCCAAGGTCCGCAACCTTCGCGCCAATCCGCGTGCCTCGCTCTGCATTGACGATCGCGAAGGCGGCGTCATGCGGTATGTCACGGCGAGGGCGCTGTGTCGATCGACGAACTTGTGACCGTGGACGAGCGGCTGGCGCTCTGGACGCACTATCTCGGCGCGGAGGCCGCGGCTCGCGTGACGGCGTCGGACGCGCACGAGGGCATGGTCCTCCTGCTGCTGAGGCCGGAGCGCTGGCTCGGCTGAAGCGCGCCCCGCGCCGTATAGCGGCGGCGAGCCCGTCGTAAGGACAGTGAGAGCCAGGATAACGCGGCCGATCGGCGCCGCGCGCTTGACAGCTTACCCTGGGAGTCGCCACCGGCCGCTTTATTGGTGGTGGCAGCTCACCCTGGCGGCAAAGCGGGTATGTGGCGGGTTCAAGTGTAGGCTTCGCTGCGATGCGCGATAACGAGGATGAGGACCCGGTGTTCGGTGTCATCGACATCGAAGATGACGCGGAAGTCGCCAACTCGGACGCGGAACGAGCCTGAGTACTCTCCGTTCAGGGCTTTCATGCCGGGGTAGCCGCCAGGATTCTCGCGTAGTTGGTCGAAGCAGCGGTCCAGGCGCCGCTGAAGCGTTGCGTCGGCCGCTTCGAAGCGCCTGCGGGCTCTCCGTGAGAAAGTCACGGCGTACACGGGTCAGTATTTTCTCCGCAAGTCTTCCAGCGCCGTCAGGTCTCCTTCAGCGACGGAGACACGGGCGTCAGCGTAGGCCTCCCGGAAACCGGGGATCGCCGACAGTTCCTTGGTCGCCTTGTTGTCTTCGCGTTCGGTGAGGTACGCGAGAAAGTCGTCGGCCACGCGCAGCCGTTCGGGCGAGAGCTGACTGATGCGTTTGCGCGCCCGCTGGCGCAGTTCGGCCGTGGTCATGCCTGCTTCCTCCGTGCCTGACCAAGCCAGTATATCCGGCTGCGCGCTTCCGCCGATTTTGCGCGCCCCGCGCCGTATAGTGGCGGTTACCCTGCCCCGCTGGAGCGCGCCATGACCGTCCTGGTCGAAGTCGTCCACACCGTAAAGCCGCTGACGAACGCCGTTTTCGACCGCTGGGTCGATTGGTACGGCACGGACGTGATCCCGGCCATGGAGAGGAACGGTTTCGACGTGATCGGCGCTTGGAAGCGCACTGGCGGCCCGATGGGCCAAGACGTGCTGCTCTCGCGCTTCGAAAGCGTGGCTGCCTACGAAGCCGCGGGCAAAGCGCTCCGGGCCGACCCGAAGTTCCTGGCCGCGCTGGCCAAGGCCGCGGAGTTCCAGGTGAGCGAATCCGTCAAGGTCTGCGCGTTCGTGCCCTATTCGACCGAGCAGCGCCTGGAGCGCGCGCTGGTCAAGCCCGAGAAGCCCCGCCAGTTCCTCCAAGCGGTGCTCAACCTCCGCCAGGGCGGCCAAGCGGGCGCCTACGCGACCGTCGGAAAGATCGCGGACACGCTCGAGGGCGTTGGCGTCCAGCTCGCGGCGGCCTACGAAACGAGCATCGGCCAGCGGGGCGAACTGACCGACATCTGGGCCTTCGCGGCGGGCGGCATGGACCTCACGTATCGGAAGAGCAACGGGTTCCTCGATGAGCTCACGGCGGAGCTGCGAAGGTACGCGCCGGAGGAATCGACGTACTACCTGAGTCCGCTGCCGTATTCGAAACTGCAGTAGCCGCGCTAAGGCTGCAGGCCGGGTTTCGCTCCAGCCGGGATCTCGCTGCGCAGTTCAGCGTCCGGGAGTGCGATGTCGTAGTCGAGCCGCGTCACCGTGGCGGACATCACAAACGGCGGCTCGCCCGGCGGGCGGGCGGGGTTTACCTCTGACGATTCATGGCACAGGATCATCATCCGCTCGGGGTCCACGCACATTCGATTCGTCGTAACAACCTCCGCCGGGGTTGTCTTGAGCGCTCCGGTCGCGTCCTGCATTGGCCTTCCATCCACGTCGAACGCGGGGCCCTCAATTTCGGTCCGCCAGGTGACTTCGAGGATCTCAGTCCGCCGTCCCAACGCTGGCTCTTGACCGGCCAGTTTGGTGGCCACCCGGACGCCATCGATCCCGTCGAACGCCATGTACCAGGCTCGTAGTCCTTGAACCGATGTCCAGGGTGAGGCCGTCCCAAACCAATGCGGCACCCAGGGCGCCCACCAGCGCGGCGAGGCGTCCGCTTGGAACGACGCCACCGGCGTAATGGAGTAGCTGTTGGTGCGGCCGTCGTAGCGGTAGAACACGCCCCCCTCGAGCCAGGCTGTCTGGGTGTAAGCCAGCGGCGTGAGCTGGTCGAACTCCCAGCGCCAGGCATCCTGATCGCGGCACCACCAACGCACGACGCTCCGTTGCTCGTCGCCCCCCACGGTCCCCTGCGTCACAGTCGCCTCGAGGTAGAACGGGCGGGCCTCGACCGGCGTGGCCTGTGCGGCGTCCTCCCGCGTAGCCTATAGCGACCTTTCTGGGAAGTCATAGTTTGGCGCGCGGGCTTGGTCGCGGTTTGCGTCAGGCGCGGTCAGAGTCGTGCGGCATAGTCGGTGTCGTCACGTACCGCCTCGTAGTCATCTTGCGTGAGCCAGTGGCACCAAACGTTGCGTCCCGGGACGTTCAACCGTTGCCGGTGCTGCTTGCTCCTCCAACCGGCCACTTCCATGGCGCGGCCGTGCTCAGCGATGACTT
>CAMAUF010000047.1 GCA_945861295.1 bacterium
CATGATCCACCCCTTCGCGGATCATCCTACGCCACGAACAGTTGAGGCAGCGATCGACGGCGAGCGCCCAGCCAGGCGGCTCGCGTTCGTGCCTGGGCGCGCGGCCACCTATCATCGTGGCATGACGGAAGACCCAGCCCGCGCCAAGCCCGAACGCGAAAAATGGTGGCGGAACGCCCTTCTGCCCGTGGGCGTCGTGGTTGCGGTCGGGCTCGCGGCCGGCGCGGCAATTTACCTCTCGAACTCGGTGGCTGGGGACGATCAGCCCGACGAAGCGCCGCCGTTCGTGACCCCCGCACGCTCGGTGTTCGTCACCTTCGACATCAAGCAGCGCGAAGGCGACACGCTCACGCTTACGCCGGGTTCGAAGGACCAAGGCGCCGAACGCACGCTCGCGATCACGTCCGCGACGCGCATTGAGCGCCTCGAGCTGATCGCCATCACCGACGTGAAGGCTGGCGACATCATCGTGGTCGTTGGCGTCCCCAACGACTACAAGAACTTCGCCATCCACTCCGTCGTTGTGCTTGCCCCGGAGATGGCGGCGACGACTGCCGGCGGCTTCCCGCGCACTCCGGGCGGCTTCACGGGCTTCGAATCGACGCGCGTCCTCGCGGACCGGCCGATCATCACCGCCCGCGTCGAGCGCGTGGAGGGAAAGACGATCATCGCCCGGGACGGCGCGGGCGAAGTGAAGCTGAAGGTGGAGCCAGCCCTGCGTCTCTTCCGCCTGCGCCCCGCCACCGCGTCAGAGCTTGTGGAAGGCGACCGCCTCGCGGGCGACTTTACGGCGGCCCAACCAGCGGCGCTGCTCTCCCGCCCCGCCGGGACGGACTGACCTCACCAAACCAAGGCGGCAGGTCCCGAGGGTCGAGCCGACGCGGGCTCAAGTTCCCGGATGGGCCGTGTTCTGTGGCGCGTTGCTGTGCCGGGAAGCGGCCGACCCGTAACTGACGTTCCGGGCTCTGGTTCGAGTCCGCCGATCTGACGGGGAGTCGCGCTGCGGCGCTATTCCGCCCGCAAGGCCTGCGCGTCCGCCGTGCGGGTGACGATTCGGGCGGAGAGCCAGAGTGTGAAGGCGAACACGGCGAGCACAACGCTGATGCCGAGCGCCACGAACAACCAGCGCGTTTCGAGGATAAAGCCGGGCTCGACCACCTCGCCCGTCTCGGTCACTTCCAGGAACGAGAGCATGCGGCTGCTAACGAAGAGGCCGAGCGCACAACCGGTGACCACGCCGACGACGAAGACGATGCTGTATTCGAGAGCGAGCATCCGCAGGATCTGGCCCCGCGTGAGGCCGATCGCCCGGACGACGGCGAACTCGACACGCCTGCGCCGGAGGGCCGCAAGCAGCGACGTCAACATGGCGGCGACCACCAACGCGAGCACGGCGACGAAGGCCGCCGCGAGGATCCCGCTGCCGCTCGCCGCGATCAGCGGGTTCTTGGTGGCCGCTTCCAGCGACTGGGCGCGGCTGACGCCGCCCGGCAAGAAGAAGGGGCCGCCCGCCAACGTCTCGAAGATGGTCTCGGGATCGCCTTCGGGCGTCAGTTCGAGCCAGATTTCGTTCGGTTCGACCGGCGTGCCCATGGCGGAGACGACCAAGCCTGACCAATAGAGCAGCCGGTCGCGGTTGAAGATGACCACGGGCCCATCGCCGGTGTTCGTCCCTGGAAAGAGCTTGAAGGTGTCGCGGATAACCATCGGGACAATGGGCCCGCTGTCGATGCGGATGTTCGTTTCGGAACCGATGGTCAGCCCGGTCTGCGCGAGGAAGGTCTCGCTGACGATCGCCGGCAATGGCGTCAGGAAGCCCGCGAGGTAGAGGCCACGCGTCTCAGAGTTGGTGCCAGGCCGGAAAGTGTAACGGGCGCCGCTCGTACCGCCATGGAACTGCTCGGTGACTGGGGCGTAGGCGTCTGGCGTGGTCGCCGTCGTGGGGAAGACGGACCACTGCGTGACGCTCTCCCAGTCCTCGACCGAGGTCACGACGCCATCGGCGCCGGTCACTTCGAGGTCGTCCAGAAACAGCGGCGGCAGGGTCGGGCGGAAGGTCGATCCCGTGAAGACGAGCGAGACGATGGAAAGGGGCAGCTTGGGCGATTGGATCGAGAGCTTGCTAAAGCTGCCCGTCAGCTTCGTCCATTCGGGTAGGCTCCCTTCGAGGTCGCCGATCTCCACCGTCCCGATCTGGCCGGCGCTGTCGCGGACGCCGGCGCGCACCGTCGTCCCGGGGAGGGGCTGGGCGCTCTTGACCCACAGCGAAATCGTCGCGAGGTCAGTAGGGAGGGGCTTGCTTGGAGGCGGAGCGAGGCCGTCGATGGCCTGCATGAGCGTCTCGAACGGCTTGTCCGCCAGGTCGCCACGCCACCACAGCATGGCGCGGGCCGCCTTGGGGTCGATGCCGAGCACCTGATAGACGTTGTTCGAACCGCCTGCGACCGCCGGTGACCCGGACTTGCGCATCGCTACCGCAGCCGAAGCCACGCCGGGCAACTCTTCGGCCGCCGCCCGGAGCAGGTCCGGGTCTCGCAGGGCGCCGGTGGCCCGCACGGCATCGAAGGCGCGCAATTCGACCGCGGCTTCGAAGTTGGCGCGGTCGGCATAGGAGCGATCCGCCGTGCGGGTGTAGCTGGCGGCAAACGTGCCGACCGCGACAGCCATCATCAGCAGCAGCGTGAGGCGCGTGTATTGCCCCGAATTGCGGACGACCTGCCAAAGGCCGAGCGCGACCGACGGCCCCGCCACGATGTTCGAGACTCGCGCGAAGAGCCGAAGGAGGAGCGGATAGAAGCGCAGGATCAGCGCCGACGCCGCCGCGATGGCGAGGGCTGGGGAAGCCAAGAGCAGCGGGTCGCTGCTGACCCCGCCGGTCGCTGAGGGCTTAAAGACCGTCCCCCGTTGGTTGAGCTCGATCAGCAGCACGATCGCGATGACGGCCAGGCCGATATCGAGGTAGTAGCGCTGGAACACCGATGAACCGGGCCGCGATTGCGAACGTTTAATCGCCGCCGCCCCGCGGTACGCGGAAACGAGGGCCGGCACGACCAGCGCCACGACCGAGAGGACCGCTCCGATGGCGGCGAGCCCAAACGCCGACGGCACGATGGTGACCGGGAGCAGTTCGCCGCCCGTGACCTGGTCGAAGAGCGGGGTCCAGCCGAGGGCGGCCGTCACCCCGGCCGCGATGAACGGCCCGGCCAACAGCGCCGGAATAGCGACGAACAACCCTTGCGCCGCAAAGAGCGTGCAAAGCTGGAGGATGCTGGCGCCGCGGCCGCGAAGGAGCGCGATTTCGCCAGCCTGGCGTTCGACGACGATCGCCGCCACCAGGCCCACGTAAAAGAGCGCAATCCCCGTAATTTCCAGCAGCAAGACGGTCAGCGGGACCTGCTGGTAATCGGCGCTGCGGCCGAAGGCGAGGAGCGTGTCGCGCAGCGGGCTATAGGCGAAGCCGCCGAGCGGCTCGAAGTCCGCGTACAAATTGACGATGTCGTCGCGGGCGCGGCTGAAGTTCGTCCGGGTCAGCACTTCCGGCTGGGCCGCGATCAACCAACCGTTCCAAGCCCAGAAACCCGGGAATCGATTGGCGAAGCCGTTAAGCAGCGCGTCTTCGGCAGCGAGCATCGGCAGGACCGGGCCTGCCTTGTCGATCGGCAGGGTGAAGGGGTCGAAGTAGCGCGCCGCCAGGCCCATCCAGAAAGAATCGTCCGGGTCGTTCGCCTCGGCGATCCCGACGAGTTGGCCTTGGAACGTGACTTCAAGCAGCGCCGTGATCGGGCACGGCGGCGGCGGCGGCGGGAACGATTCGAACGAAAGCTCCCGCGCGCAGTTGTCGAACTCCTCGTGGAGGTCGAAGGTGTCGCCCACGGCCAGCCCGGCGAGTTGCGCCGACCGAGGACTGAGGAGGACCTCGATCATGCCGTCGGGCCGGCTCTGCGGCAGGCGCCCTTGCGTGAGCCGGATGTGGCTTTCGTAGCTCGTCACCGAAACCGGCTCGCCGAAGGGGTTGCCACGCTCGCGGATCGCTTCGCCGGGCTTGGTCACCCAGAACTTGCCAACGCGGACGGAGCGGGACTGGCTCAGCCGGAACCAGCCAATACGCTGGTCGATCCGCGTCTCGATCGCAGAACGGAGGGCGGCGCCTTCAGGCCCGATCGGGACCTTGAAGAACTCGACGCGGCTGACGGCGTTGTCTTCCAGTTCGCTCTGAATGACGTAGGTGAGGCCGAGGTCAGCCATCGCGCGCGAATAGATTGGCGCGCTGGCCAGCAGTGCGGCCGCGACGAACACGCCGAGCGCCATGACGCCCAGCAAGCCGCGACCGGCGAAACTTTGGCGAAGCGCGAGCCAGGAGAGCGGTCCCATCTTCGGCGAATCTACATGAGGGACGAGGTATAAGGTACGGCGCCTCGGTCGGGGAGGCGGCGCGCATTCCCGGCACGGCGAGGCGTGGCTTGAAGGCTGCGTTACGCGTAGGCTGCGGGAGATTCATGGCCCGCCTCGCTACCGTCATACGCATGGTCTTTCAACGGAGCCTCGGTCACATGCGGCTGTTTGCCGCGATGGCTGTGGGCTCGTTCATCTGCGCGCTGTTGATGGCCGCCGTCATTCTGTACTCCGACGCGGTCCGCGACCTTGGCCTCAAATACAGCCTCGAAACGCAAGAGCGTTTCCGCGACGACCTCGAAGTCGTGGCCTCGAGTCAGCGGCTCAACACCGTGGACTACGGGCGTTTCCGGACGGTCGCGGACGGACTGCTCGCGGCCCACAACTCCGGCATCGTGACCAGCACGCTCCGCTTTGGCCGCTCCGCCACCTTCTTCGCGACTGCGCCAGGCGTGGCGGTCTCCGAAGCGAACGATCGCCCCCGATCGAATCTGCAGTTCATCGAGGACTACCGATCGCACGTCAAGCTCATCAGCGGACGGTTTCCGGCCGTAGCCCCGGCTGGGACGGGCGTCCCCGCAGTCGAAGTGGCCATGGGGGCGGCGACCGCGGCGAAGCACAACATCGCACTCGGCGCCTCCTTCGACCTCTACCCGCACTGGCGAGCCACCGAGCCCGTACGCGTGACCGTCGTCGGCCTCATCGAAGCGAACGACCTTTCGGAAGAGTATTGGTTCGGCCAGACCGACCGGTTCGACCCGAACACCACAAGCTGGCCAACGTATTACTTCTTCATTGAAGAGGAGACCTTGCTCGGCCCCGTCGCCGCTCACTTGCCGGACATGGACGCGCTCCTCGAAACCTACGCTTTCGTCGATATCGGCCAAATCAAGAGCACGAACGCCGACTTTGTCGAGACGAACGTCCGCGCGCTCGCCGACCAGATCCGGGCACAACTCCCGCTCACGCATTTGGAGACGGACCTCCACGAAACGATCGCGAGTTACCAGGAGAAATTGTTCTTCACGCGGCTGCCGCTGTTCGCGCTGATGATCCAGATCGTCGGGATCGTGCTCTTTTATCTGGTGATGGTCTCGACGATGGTCGTCGAACGGCAACAGGGCGAAATCGCGCTGCTCAAGAGTCGCGGAGCAGGCACGCCGCAGTTGATGACGGTGTTCGTCATCGAGGGCATGTTCATCCTGATCCTCGCCACGATCGCCGGTCCGTTCGCGGCCGTCGGCTGCATCTCCCTCCTTGGGCTGACGCCGCCCTTCGAGGACTTGAGCAACGGCGGCCTGCTCTCGGTGCCGCTCAGTCCGCTCGCGTTCGCGATGGCGCTCGCCGGCTCGGTGATGGCGTTGGCGGCGCTGCTTTGGCCGGCCTGGCGCGCCTGCCACCACAGCATCACAAACTACAAGCAGCAAATCTCGCGCCCCAACCAGCAGCCAATCTTCTTCCGCTATTACCTCGACCTCGCCCTGATCGGCGTCGGCGCCCTCGGCTTCTACCAGCTTCGGCAACGCGGGTCGTTCGTGACGGAGGGTCTGTTCGGCGACCTTTCGGTCGACCCGATCCTGCTCGCCACGCCGTCGCTGTTCATGCTGATGGTCGCGCTGGTCTTCCTGCGGCTCTTCCCGCTCTCGTTGCGGCTGATCTTGAAGCTGACGAGCGGGATGAAGGGCGCCACGATGTCGATCGGCCTGACGCGGATGGCCCGCAGCCCACTGCAGCACAGCCGGCTGATCTTGTTGCTGATTTTGACCACGGCCGTCGGTATGTTTGCCGCGGGCTTCCGTTCGACGCTCGAACGCGGCTATGAAGACCGCGCCGCGTATCGTTCCGCCGCCTCGCTGCGGCTTGTCGACATCCGCGAACCAGCAAACCTGCCGCCGGAGCAACTCGCCGCCCGCCTCGCGACGGTCACCGGCCGCAGCGAAGTGATGCCCGCCTTGACGGTCCAGGCCTACTACAGCCCGTCGCGCTTCCGCTCGGATACCTTCCGGATCACCGGCATCGACGCGGATCGCTTGGAAGAGTTCGTCTTCTGGCGGGACGATTTTTCCGGCGATTCGCTGGGCGGCTTGGCGGCCAAGATCGCCGTGCCGCCGGCCGGCCCAGCCCCGGCGACGGTCAAAATCCCGGCCGACGCCCGCCTTATCGGTTTCTGGGCGATCAACCCGCTCCCAGCGAACCAAGCGCCGCTCGGCCTCCGGCTGCGGGACAAAGATGGGTCGATCTGGGAGTTCCGCGTGATTGGCGAAGGGCCGCCCATCGCGGACACGTGGCAATTCTTCGTCGGCGACCTGACGCGGCCGACGATCGTCCGGCCCGCTGGCTCGCAGCCGAACGCGGCGGACCGTGAATGGACGTTCGAGGGTCTGTATGTCGGGCTCCCGGGCACGCCGCCAGCGATCGCGCAAAACATCTCGATCCTGATCGACGACCTGCAGACGACGCCGCAAGCCCCGCCGCTCGCCGCTGGGTGGGGCCGGGCCGGGCTCAAAGACACGACCGTGATCGAGACGTTTGATTCGATCGACCGCTACGAACTCCTGCGTGGCCTCTCGCTGGTGGGGGACCCGGGCGGCCTCGCCCGTGCCGCCGCCCCGGATCGCGAGGGCTCCGCCGCCCGCCTCTCATTTATCCGCGGAAGGGGTGGATCGACGACGATCGCGTTCCGAGCCGTGCGGGGGGCGGCGCCCTTGAGCGTCCTCGCGCCGGAATCCGTATTCAAGGCGTACGAGGCGAAGGTCGGGGACGAACTCCAGGTCTTCGTCAACGGCCAGTACATCACGATCAAACTGGCGGGCCAATTCGACCTTTTCCCCCCGTTCGACGCCGAGACCGAACCACCCCTCCTGGTCGCGGACTTTGCCGCCTTGCGCGAAGCGATGACGCGTTACCCGGGCGTCGGCAGCAACGTCTACCCCACAGAGGCGTGGCTCGGGCCAGGAACGACCAGCCTGACCAAAGAGGAGTTCAAGGAAGCCGGGATCGCGGTGGAGACGATTTACGATCAGCGCGTCATCCTCGCCGAGCAGTCCTCCGACCCGCTCGTGGCGGCCAGCTGGGAAGGCATCCTCTTCCTTTCGTTCGCGGCGGTGCTGTTGATTAGCGCGCTGGGCTTTGTGACCTACTCCGGCCTCGGCGCGCAAGCGAGGGCGCTGGAATTCGCCATCCTCCGCACCATGGGCCTCTCCCCGGCCCAGGTCCTGGGCGTTGTTTCGTTCGAGCAGCTCTTTATCGTCCTGGCTGGCGTGGCTGCCGGGACCTTGCTAGGGTTCCCTCTCAGCCGCCTGATGATCAGCTACATGGGCCTCACCGAGCGCGGACGCGAACCCTTGCCCCCGCTCGTGAGCGTGGTCAACTGGCAGTCCGTCTTCACCGTGTGGGGACTTCTCGGTATCGTCGTCGTCAGCACGGTGGTTGCGCTGGTCGCGCTCTATTCCCGCCTCGCCGTCAGCCGGGCATTACGCATGGGCGAGCTCTAACCATGAGGAGACCGTTGCCTTGAGTCCTGAGGAAGAGCAGCCCTATATCGTCTGCGAAGATCTGTTCAAGATCTATAAGATAGCCGACCTCGAAGTCGTCGCCCTCCGCGGGCTCGACCTCACGGTTCAAAAGGCGGAGTTCATGGCGATCGTCGGCGCCTCTGGCTCCGGCAAGAGCACGCTGCTCAACATCCTCGCCGGGTTGGACCAACCGAGCGCGGGCCGCGCGTTTGTCGGCGGGCGGGACCTGCTGACGATGACGGCCTCCGAAATGGTCGACTACCGGCGCAAACAGGTCGGCTTCGTCTGGCAACAAACCGGCCGTAATCTCGTGCCGTACCTCGACGCGCTCCAGAACGTCGAAGTCCCGCTCATCCTCTCCGGGGTGACGAAGAAGGCCGCCACCGCCCGATCCCGTGAACTGCTCGATGCGGTCGGGCTCAGCCACCGCCTCCATTCGAGCCCCAGCATGCTCTCGGGCGGCGAACAGCAGCGCGTCTCGATCGCGGTGGCGCTGGCCAACGACCCGCCCCTCTTGCTCGCCGACGAACCGACGGGAGAACTCGACTCAATCGGCGCCGCCGCCGTTTTCGACCTCTTCTCGAACCTCAACCGCCGCTACAAGGTGACGGTGATCATCGTCACCCACGACCCTGCCATCGCCGCACGCGTTGACCGCGTCGTCGCCATTCGGGATGGGCGCACCAGCACGGAGATCTTCCGGCGGACAGCCGTGGATGGGAACACGACGCGCATCGTCCACGACGAATACGTGCTGGTGGACACCGCCGGACGCCTGCAAATCCCGCGCGAGTATCTCCAGAGCCTCGATATCGGTGGGCGGGCCAAAGTTGCCCTCGCCGGCAGCCACGTCGAAATCCGGCCGGAACCGCGCCGCCACCAGGAGGAACGCTGATGACAGCGGCCACCATCTCGGTCCGAAACGTCTCCCGCGTCTTCAAACTCGGCAACGAAGAGATCCCGGCGCTCCGCGGCGTCAGCCTCGAGGTAGCGCCGCGGGAGTTCCTCGCCCTTGTCGGCCGCAGCGGTTCCGGCAAGACGACGCTCATGAACCTCATCGCTGGCCTAGACAAGCCCACCACCGGCGAGATCTATCTCGACGATGAGCGGCTCGACCAAATGAGCGAGAAGGCACTGACGAAACTTCGGCGCGGCTCCTTTGGCTTCGTCTTCCAGTCGTTCGGCCTCTTGCCGCTGCTTTCCGCCCAGGAAAACGTCGAGCTGCCGATGCGTATCGCCGGGTATGGCCACGGCGAGCGGGTTCGCCGCGCCAAGGCCTCGCTCGACGCCGTCGGCCTCAATCGCCGCTCCCACCACCGGCCCTACGAACTCTCCGGCGGCGAACAACAGCGCGTCGCGATCGCGAGGGCCATCGCGACCGAACCGCGTCTGATCCTCGCCGACGAACCTACCGGCGAGCTGGACTCGACGACGGCGAAGGCGGTCTTCACCCTGCTCCGGACGCTCGCCCGTGAACACAGCTTCACGGTCGTCACCTGCACCCACGACCGCCTCGTCATGGAGATGGCGGACCGCGTCGAAGAGCTGGTCGATGGCCAGATCGTCGCGGCCGAGGATTCCGTCGTTTGGAAGCGCATCCAGGGTCAGGTCCGCAGCCCCTTCGAGGCCGCCTTTGTCGGGGCGCACCACGGCGGTGACGAGGGCGAAGGCGGCGGACTTTCGTCACTCGTTGGCGCCGACTCGACGATCTTTGTCCGCCATCCCAAGCTCGACCGCCAAGGTACTCTCGCGAGCGGTGAGGCGGCGGACGCCGAGGCCGAGCCAGCCCTTTGGGCCCGGCCTGGGAGCACGAAGGATCCCTAACCTACCCGCTTGACGGCACCCAGTTACCCGCCCGCCCAGGAGGCTTCCGGGCCGAAGCTGTGATCAACGGATTAACGGCGGTAGACTGCGGTGATCCGCCCTTGGAGCCATCACATGCCGCTCGCTATCCCCTTAGCCCCTGACCAGTTCACCCCTGGCTGGCTCACGGATGCCCTCCAGTCGAGCGGCGTCCTCAAATCAGCACGAGTCGTCGCGGCTGTGCCGTCCTCCGTCGGCGACGGCTTCGGCCTGCTCGGGTCGTTGACCCGGCTGACGCTGACGTACGACCGCCAGGAGCCGGGAGCGCCGAAGACGTTGGTCGCCAAGTTCCCACATGTCGTCGAGATGAACCGCACGCTGGCTCGTCAATACCGGGTGTACGAACGCGAATACCTTTTCTACTCCCGCGTCGCGCCGAGCATCGCCACGGCGCTGCCGACGGTGTTGTACATGCGCAG
>CAMAUF010000048.1 GCA_945861295.1 bacterium
GCCGCCTGGATGCGCGAACTGGGCTTCGCGCCGCTGTTCGACCCCGGCGAATGGGCGAAGCTGCCGCAGTCCGGCCCAGGCACGCCCGGGCCTGAGAAAGCCCGCGAACTCGAAGAGTCGGTCGTGTCGTTCTTCGCCACGCGCCCGAAGATGTCCCTCTACGAGGAGGGCCAGGCCCGCGGCATCATGATCTGCCCGGTCTCGGCGCCCGCCGACCTCATGAGAAACGCCCAACTCATCGCGCGTGGCTACTTCGAGGATGTCGCGCTCCCCGAGCTTGGCCGGAGCATCAAATTCCCAGGCCCGCCAGTCCGCATGGCCGCGAGCCCTTGGCGGCCGGCCGCCAGCCCAGGCCACGCAGCCGCCCCCACCCAGCCGCGAGAACCCTCGAACCCATTGGCGGGATCCCGCGACATCCTCAAGGGCGTCCGGGTCGCCGACTTCTCCTGGGTTGGCGTCGGCCCCCTCGCCACACAGACGCTCGCCTGGCTTGGCGCCGATGTCGTGCGGGTTGAGTCCTCGACGCGCTACGACGTGTTCCGGGCGGGCGGCCCGCAACGGGGCGCCTTTCCCGACGCCAGCGCCTACTTCGCCAACTGCAACCGCGACAAACTCGGGATGACGCTGAACCTCAAGCACCCACGCGCCAAAGGGGTCGCGCTCCGCCTGGCGGCGCAGTCAGACATCCTGGTCGAGAGCTTCACGCCGGGATTCTTCGATTCCGTCGGACTGACCTACGAGGAGGTGAGCGCCGTCAACCCAAGCATCATCATGATGTCGTGCTCGATGGAGGGGCTGGATGGCCCGCACGCGCAATTCCGCGGCTTCGGCCTCGTGCTCCAGGCGACGGTCGGCTTTACGCACTTCACGAGCTGGCCGGATCGCGCCCCCGTCGGCACGGGCGTCGCCTACACGGACTGGGTCGCGACGCACGTCGCTTCCGCGGCGCTCCTTTCGGCCCTCGAACACCGCCGCCGCACCGGCCAAGGCCAGCGGATCGACCTCTCCCAACTCGAGGCGTGCATCTGGGCCTTGGACGCGGAGGTCCTCCGCTACACAGCGGAGGGCGACCAGCGTGCGCCGCTCGGCAATCGCCATCCCGGCATGACGCCACATGGCGTCTTTCCGGCCGCGGGCGAGGACGCCTGGATCGCCGTCGCCGTCCGGGATGATCGGGACTGGCGTGCGTTGTGCGCGCTCGCGGGCGGACAGCTCGCGGCCTTGGCTCCGCTGGACCTGGCCGGGCGGCGCGCCACCGAGGACGCCATCGAGGCGGCCCTCGCGGGTTGGACGGTCGGCTTCGAAAAGTACGCGCTGGCGGGAGCGTTGCAAGCCGCCGGCGTCCCCGCCTACCCGATCGCGACAATGGCTGATGTCGAGCACGATACGCAGCTACGCGCGCGCGGCCACTACTGGCCAACGCGCCACCCGGTCATCGGCGATGCCGATTGGAACGGCCCCGCGTATCACCTGAGCGCGACGCCGTTGTATCCCGAACGCCCGTCGCCGATGCTAGGCGAACACAACGAGCGGGTCTATCGCGACGTGCTCGGCTATTCGCAGGCGGAGCTGGCGGACCTCATGGCGGAAGGCGTACTGGAGTAGGAGTTGCCAACGGGAAGTCAGGTCGTTTGTGCTATTTTCTGCGCTTTGTCTGCGAAAGCCATTGACTTCGCAGACGCTTCCGCATAACGTTGACGCAAGTCCAACGGATTACGCATAGGAAAGAGGATGGGCGATGAGTCAGGAGCCCGGTCCGATTGAAGCCGACAAGCCGAAGGAGTCGGTCCCGAAGGAGATCTCAACGATTGCCTTCCCGTACGATGACCTTGATGCCGGTGTCGAGGTAGCCCGCGCGGTGCTTGACTACGGCGGTCGCTGCACTAACGACCAACTGGTGGCGACGTTCAAATACAGTTCAGTTGATAACGGTGCCTTCCGGATGCGCCTCGGCACCGCGCGCCACTTCGGCCTGATCACCGTCAGCCGCGACGCGATCAATATCACCCCGCTCGGGCGCCAGATTCTTGACCCGACTACCGCAGCCGGCGCGAAGGCGGCCGCATTCCTCACAGTGCCGCTGTATAAGCGGGCATACGACGAGCACAAGGGGTTCACCCTGCCTCCTACGGCGGCGGGCCTTGAGCAAAAGTTCGTTGAATACGGAGTGTCTTCGAAGCAGAAGGATAAAGCTCGCCAGGTATTTCAGCGCTCGGCCGACCAAGCACAATTTTTCGCGCACGGCAAAGATCGTCTGGTGGCTCCTGCCGTTGTCGCCCTCCGCGAGCCTCCCCCCAGCGACGGGCACGAGGAAATGCCTAATGTCGACGACCGGCTCAGCCAGAAGGCAGCTAGCCAGGCTACCACACCGGCGGTTGGTGGCGCCCGCGGTGACAAGCCGCTTCACCCATTCATTCGGGGACTCGTTGACGCCCTCCCTGAGCCCAATAAGCCGTGGAGCGATGCCGAACGCGACGAATGGTTAACAGCGGCCAAGTCAATTTTCGCACTTATCTACAAGCCCAATCGAATCGCCCTCCCACCCGCTGGAGGGACTACTCAAACCTAGTTCGGTCGACCAGGCGGCCGTTAGGAAATTCGAAATCAGAGGGCGGGGCCTGTTGGGTTTAGGACGCCAACCCCGCCCTCTAGAAACGGAGGTCTGCCATGGCAGTAAGGCTCTGCCGGCCGGGGAACCCCCGCTGGTATCCCAGGCTGAGGAGAAGCGGCCCGGTCCACCGCCTTATCCATTAAACCTCGGTAACCAGATCCAGAACAGCGCCCTGAATTCTTTGCAGTCGGGGCGCTGTTTCTGGGTTCCCCGTTGCCCAAGCCGGTTGTTTCCAGTTCGTGAACCCAGCGATGCCGCTAACCCTGCGCAACAGGCCCGGCGGCTGCCACCGCCGCGGCCTTGAGCGCTTCGAAGGCAGCGTTGATGCCGGCGACGACCTGGCTCACGTCCGGCACCAGGGCCGGGTCGGCGCCGACGCCCCAGTAGAGGACTCCGTTGTAGCTGGTGAGGGCGACGCCAAGCCCGAGGCCCATCGAAAGCGGCAGCAACGGCCAGAGGCCCTCCATCTTGCGGCCCGCCAGGTAGAGCGGCACCTGCGGCCCTGGCACGTTGGTGCAGACGATGTTGAAGAGCGGCTGGACTGGCGGGCTCATCATCCCGGCCATGGCCTGGAGGATCGGCGGCACCTGGTCTTGCATGCGGCTCATCATGGCGAAACCGCCGGCCTGGTTCGCTTCCTTGAGCCCGCTCATCGTCGCCATCAGCGCCTTGTGCCGTTCGACGGCGTCCGTGAGACCCACCGGGATCGGCACGAGGAACATCGAAACCTGGTTGCCAAGCGCGTCCTTGTCCGCATCAGATCGGACGTTGACGGGCACCATGACGCGGAGCTCCACCCCGTTCGTTTCCTGGCCGACCGAGCGCAGGTAGGCGCCGAGGCCGCCGGCGAGCGTGGAGAGGACGACATCGTTGATCGTCCCGCCGAGGACGGAGCGCACGCCGCGGAGTTCGGCGAACGACATCGGTAGCATCGAGTACGAGCGGCCAGGGCCGACGGGGCGGTTGAAGGGCGTCGCCGGCGCGGGTTGCATGAAGACGGGGGCGGCTGAAGCCATCGCTCGCGAGATCGTCTGCATCTCGCGCATCTGGGTCTCCGGATCGAAGGCACGGCGCAGGGTGTCGCTGTTCGCGTCCGCCATCTGCCGGACCGTATCGAACCAGGCGTCGCGGGCGCGCTCCATGGGGTCTGCCAGGGCGCGTGGCTGATAGGGCGCCGGTTCTCCTTTGGGCACGTCCCGCTGGACATCGGCGACCGTATTCAGGAGCTCGATGCCGCTGACGCCATCGACCATGCAGTGGTGCACGAGCGACATCACCGCGCTGCGCCCACCGGGCAGGCCTTGGACCAGCACCATCTTCCAGAGCGGGCGGTCTCGGCGGAGCTGAGGCGCAAAGATCCGGGCGATGCTGGCGAAGAGGGTCGCTTCGTCGGCGCCCTCGGGAAGGTTCACCTCTTCGACGTGGTTGCCGAGGTCGAAGGTCGGGTCGTCTTCCCAGGTGGGATGGCCGACGTTGAAGGGGTCGAACATGGCACGCTGGCGGTAGCGCGGGATGCGGTGGATGCGCCGCCCGAGGTGGTCAATCAGCTCCTCACGCGAGAGGTGGCCGTCAAGGGGAGACGCCGACCCGATGTGCAAGGGCGTCTGCGGTCCTTCGAGGTAGAGGAAGCTCGCATCCGCGGCCGTTAGGCGCTGAGTAGGTCCGATTGGCATTTGGGGTCACTCCGGAGCGACGCAATATGCTCAAGCCTACCACGGGCTTGCGGGCTCCAACATAGGCCCTGTTCGATAGTGATATCCATCGTGGAACCTTGCGACCCGTGGCCGGACAATGTGCCGACGTTGAGATTCGAGGAGCGACACAGCCATGCCGATTAACCTTGGGGATAGCCCGAACGACGCCGCCTGGCGGTTGGAGGTTCGCGAGTTCATCAACGAGAACAAGGGCGTATTTGCCGCCACGCCAGACGACGCCGAGGGCGGCATGTTCGGCCGGATGGGCGCGATCAAGCAGTGGCGGGACAAGGTCGCGACGAAGGGCTGGATCGCCCCGAGTTGGCCCAAGAAGTATGGCGGGGCCGAGATGTCCGTCGTCGACCAGTTCGTGATGAACGAGGAGTTCGCCGAAGCTGGTGTCCCCTCCAACGTCGGCGGCTTCGGCGTCATGATGATCGGCCCCACGCTGATCGAGCACGGCAACGAAGATCAGAAGGCCGAGCATCTCTCCAAAATCCTCCGAGGCGAAGTCATCTGGTGCCAGGGCTATAGCGAGCCGGGGGCCGGTTCCGACCTGGCCTCGCTCCAGACGCGCGGCGTCCGCGACGGCGACGATTACGTCGTCAACGGCCAGAAGATCTGGACGACAGGCGCCCAATTCGCCGACTGGATGTACATGCTCGTCCGCACCGACCCGGACGCGCCCAAGCACCGCGGCATCACCTACTTGCTCGTCGACATGAAGAGCCCAGGCGTGACGGTGCGGCCGCTGACGACGATGGCGAACATGCAGTCCTTCAACGAGGTCTTCTTCGAAGACGTCCGCGTGCCCGTGAAGAACCGCATGGGTGACGAGAACCGCGGCTGGTACGTGGGCACGACGACGCTCGACTTTGAACGCAGCTCTATCGGCTCGGCCATTGGCGTCAAGAAACAGCTCGAAGGGCTGATCCGCCAAGCGAAGAAAGCGGGCTCGACCGCGTCGTTCAGCAGCCGCGCCAGCGTCCGCCATGAGTTTGTGGACCGCTGGGTGGAGGCCGAAGTCGCGAAGATGCTGAGCTACCGCGTCATCAGCATGCAGGCGCACGGGCTGATCCCGAACCACGAAGCGTCGATGTGCAAGCTCTTTTCGAGCGAGTTGGGCCAGAAGATCGCGTTGCTTTCGATGCACCTGTTCGGCATGCACGGCAACACGCGCAACCGCGCCAGCACCGGCTACGTGCAGGCCGTGAGTTCGACGATCGCCGGCGGCACCAGCGAAGTGCAGCGCGGCATCATCGCCACGCGGGGCTTGGGCCTGCCGCGGGGATAGCAGTGCGGGCGCTTATTCTGCGAGACTCAGCCTGATGAGGAGCGGTGTCGAAGCCGCCGGAACCGCATCGGGGCCCACGGTCGCCTCGAACAGGAGCCGGAACGTCCCTGTGGCGATTTCCGGGAGCGGGATGCCGTCCAACCGCCAGGTCTGGCGATGTCGTTCTTGTCCGCTTAGGTCTGTTTGTATCGGGGGAGGTTGCGCTAGCACCGCACCCGTCCCAGCATCACGGATCCGCATGCCTAGCAGCGCTGACTCCGGAACATCCGCGTCCGTTCGTGCCCATAGCACTACAAACTCGCAGGGAATCGGGAGGCGAGCACGGGTCTGAGCTTCGCTGCTCTCGGGAATATCACGCGCCGCCGCAGCGATCTCCTCAATGACCTGGAAGAGACTGATGTTGTTTGAGTCCCGATCCGTAGAGGATCCCCTGCAGACGATCGCCCACAGCGCCCTCATGCAGCCTCCACGAGCGGTCGAGTAGCCGATCGACCGCTGACAACGTTCCACGCCTGGCCAGATGTTCCCGACTCGAGCCGAATGCCAACTGGGGTACGGGGCTCCGGCTGCGGCGGGGGGACGTCGGTGGACCAGTTGGATGCCTCAGACTGGGGGAGGCAGCCGCCGAAACGCACGGTCACGTAGTGTCGACTCCAAAAAAGCCCTCGGCCCCCAAGCACCGCGCGACGAGCGCGTACGAGCGCCAATCCGCCCACATCCTCCAGTGCCAGGAGCATCGCGAGGATAGCGGCGTCCGCGGAGTTGAGGTAGCCAGCTGGCGGGCTCAGGAGCGCGAGTTCCTCGATCCGAGTTCCGACCGCAGTTGCGCTTAGTCCGCCAACGGCTAAGGCCCGTCTCAGCCCTCGAAACTCGTCGGACCGCGTTGTAATTCGCACGGCCGTTGCGAGGGCGCTAGCGACGAGCACACGGATGGCAAAGTCATCAGACTCAACGTCGCTGAGTGCCTCGTCAGTCGGTCGAACGTCCGGGCTCATGGGTGCATCCTCCATATCTGGTCGGGTGTTCCGAGTCCGTCCGGAACATCGTCAATCTCATGTTCATACTCGCCCCACGCTCCGAACTTGCTCACCACCATTATGCCACGCGCCGGGTCGCGGCGGGTGACGAGGCCGACATGCTCAACCTCGTTGACTCCGTACGTCACGACATCCCCTGTGGCTGCGGACTCTCGTGGGATGGCCACGAATCCGTCGGCCCTGAGGATGCCGCGCACAGCAGGATCGATCGATGTGACAAAAAGAGACCCGAGCGCATCGATCCGCTCTCCGTCGAAGAGCCA
Source organism: bacterium (assembly GCA_945861295.1). Taxonomy (GTDB): domain Bacteria; phylum Chloroflexota; class Dehalococcoidia; order Tepidiformales; family Tepidiformaceae; genus CAMAUF01. Next base: position 6,900 of record CAMAUF010000048.1, read on the forward strand.
TCCGCGTCGTCCCGCAAAGACGAGTCCAGCGCAATTATACGGTCCCGACCGGCGGATTAGCCGCCTCGCTGGGGTGTGGTGAACCGTAACTGCGTGTTCGAGCCTCGTTGGATCCGGCAACCCTGGTTCCATCACGAGATAGAAAGGGGTGCCGTTCAGGCATTGAAAGACTAGCCGGTTTCCCGGAACCGAAAGGAACGTGTCGACCACGGGTGAAAGCGTACGGCGAGTGACCGAGCTGAGCCACTGGGTAAGGCCGAAATCGGCGAGGGCTCCGGCCCAGTCCATGGCCGCGGAGAGCCAGTCATCGCAGCGGCGTCGACAAGCCCCGCCTCAGCCCTTCGCGGGCTTGGCGATCACGATCATGCGTGCGCTATCGTTCGTCAGCGGGCCGAGGTCGTAGTCGCCGTACACGTCGGCGACGCGGAAGCCAGCGAGCCGCAGCAAGTACTCCAGCTCGAAGCGGTGCACGTAGCGCAGCCGGTGCTGGGCGATCTGGCGCCGGATCGAGCCGTCGGCGCTGGTCCGCTCGTAGGCAATGCGCAGCCAGCGGGTCTGTTCGCCGAGGTCGTCTTCGTGCACATGCCAGACATCGAGGTGTTCGCCGGCCTCATCCTGGTTGCTGTACACGAGCAGCGGCTGGCCGTTCGTGGCCGGATCGAGGTGGCTGGCCGGCCCTGGCAGGTCGAGGGCGAGCGTGCCGTTGAACGCCATCGCCGCCGCCAGCGCCCGGAGCATGGCGACCTGCTCGTCGCCGTCCACGCAGCAGAGGAAGACATCAAGCGGGACAAGCACGAGGCCGAACCTTTCCGGCGGGAGCGCCAAGTCCTGGGGGCGGCCATTGATGAGCGTTAACTCGACGCCCTCCTCATTCGCACGCGTCTGGGCGCGGAAAAGCATCGCCGCCGAGGGGTCGACCCCGGTGACGGCGTGCCCGGCCGCCGCTAATGCGACCGCGATCCGGCCGCTGCCCACGCCGACTTCGAGCACGGGCAGGTCCGTTTGCCCCGCGAACGAGAGCCAGAGGCCGATGTCGTCGTCGAAGTCATCGTGGAGAAGGTCGTAGTAATCAGCGTCGACGGCGTAAGGGTCGGTCATGGCTTCGAGGCTATCGCACTTGCCGCCAGTGTGGCCATCGCTCGTCTTGGCGTAGGATGGCGGCATCACGGACAAACTCAGGATGGTGCGCGAATGGGCGAACTCGATGGCAAAGTCGCGATTGTGACGGGCGCGGGGCGGATGCGGAGCATCGGCCGGCCGATCGCCGTGCTGCTGGCGAAAGCGGGCGCCACGGTGGTCATCACGGGCACAGGACGCCCCAAGGATCGCTACCCCGACGACGAAAAGGCCGCCGGTTGGAACGACATCCAGAGCGTCGAGGCCGAGATCCGGGCCGCCGGGGGCGTCTGTATCCCGACGATCTCCGATGTCAGCAGCGAACAGGCGAACGACGATCTGGTCGCGCGCGTCGTCCGCGACCACGGCCGGCTCGATATCGTGGTCAACAATGCCGGGGCGGCGCGCGGCGACGACCGCGTGCCGGTAACGGAGCTCGACTACGAAACCTGGAAGAAGGTGCTGGTGACGAACCTCGATGGCACGTTCTTGCTTTCGCGGGCGGCGGCGCGGCAGCTCGTGGCGCAGGGCCAAGGTGGCAGCATCGTCAACATTTCGTCGATCGCCAGCAAGATGGCGGGGCCGAACGCGGCCGCCTACTCGGCCTCGAAGGCGGGCATCAACGCCCTCAGCCGGTCGATGGCCTCGGAGCTGGGCTCGCAGCGCATCCGGGTCAACGCCGTCTGCCCCGGGATCATCGACACGTTCCGGATGGACGACATCGGCCGGGGCGAGGCGTGGAAGTCGATGGTCAAGTCGCGCATCCCGCTCGGCTACGCCGGCGACGGCAGCGAATGCGCCGAAATGACGTTGTTCCTGGTCAGCGAGCGCGGCAAGTGGATCACGGGCCAAGCGATCAACGTCGATGGCGGCACGGTCTGGGGAAACTAAAGCGTGCCCATTCCCTCGTCCCTCGTCTCCCGATGCGGTAGGGTCAAACGGTGTGGATTCGCGACGTTGAGGTGGCGGGCATCGCGCGGTTGGCGCCGATGGCGGGGATTTCGAACGCGCCCTTCCGGCTGATCGCCCGCGAGTGCGGCAGCGCGCTCACGACCAGCGAGGAGATCGACGCGATTTCGCTGATCCGGGGCTCGCCGGTCGCGCTCGACATCGCCCGCTACTTGCCGGAGGAGCGGCCCATCGCCATGCAACTCCTCGGCGCCGACGCCGGGCTGCTGGTTGCCGCCGCCGAACTGCTGCAGGAACAGGGCGCCAGCATCATCGACCTCAACATGGGCTGCCCCATGCGGAAGATCACGCGCCAGGGCAAGGGCGCCGCGCTCATGCAGGATGTTTGCGCTACCGCCGGCGTGATCCGGGCGCTGCGCAAGGCCGTGCGGGTGCCGTTCACCGCCAAGATCCGCGGCGGCTGGGACGATGACCACCTCAACGCGGTCGAGGTCGCCCAGATGCTCGAAGACGAGGGCGTGGAGGCGATCGTGGTCCACCCGCGCACGCGTTCGCAGCTTTTCACCGGCAAGGCGCCGTGGGACGTGATCCGTGACGTCGTCGAGGCGGTCCGCATCCCGGTCACGGGCAACGGCGACGTGACGAGCCTCGCCCAAGCGCGGGAGATGATGGCGCTGACCGGCTGCGCGGGCGTGATGATCGGCCGCGGCGCGCTGGGGCGGCCCTGGATCTTCGACGAAGGCTTCGAGCGTCTGCCCGCGCCGGAGCGATGGGCGTACAAGCGCCGCGTGATCACGCGCCACATCGACCTGATCGAGCGGACCTTCGACGCCCGCTACGCCCACAACCAGCTGCGCAAACAGCTCGCGTGGTACGTCGAGGCGGGGCTGCCGCACTCGAACGCAGCCAGGCACGCAGTGCACAGCGGGCGTTCGGCGGAAGAAGTGAAGGCGGCGTATTGGGCCTGGTTCGAGGAAGCCTGCGCCAACGCCCTCAGCGGCGAAACGGCCAACGACTGCGGCGCCGAACGGTTGGCTTGGGCTTCGGGGTAGGAGCCTTTCGGACTTGGGCGACATGGGCAGGCGTGGATACGGCTG
>CAMAUF010000049.1 GCA_945861295.1 bacterium
GCGTAGCGCCTACGAGCGTCCGCGGCCCTGAAGGCTCGCGTAACGTTGAGCCGCCTGAGTCCGATTTTCGACGCCGAGCTTGGCGTAGATGTTCACGAGGTGCCGCGCCACGGTTGGGCGCGCGACCACGAGGCGCTCGGCGATTTCGACGTTCGTCAGGCCCTCGGCCAGGAGCGCGAGGATCTCGAGTTCCCGGGGCGTTATCCCCACGGCCGGCGGCGAGAGCGGCTCCGGTTCCGGTAGCAGTTCGTCTAAGAGTCGACGCAACTCAGCGCCTCGGCGGGGACCGTACCGAATCTCGCGGGGAAGCATGGTGAGGATGCTGCCCCGCAAACAGGCGCTCGCATCTATGACGGCTTGCTCGGGGCCGCCGTCGCGCACGGTCACGAGCGTGGGGACGGCAAGGCCTCGCCCCAGCTCCCGGAGGTCGCAGTCCGCGAGTACCTCCACCATCTCCTCGAAGAGCGAGGGAGATAAGCCCTTGTCCCAGAGCGCGGCCGTCCGGGTGACTTCTTCCATCGAGATACAGTCATGGAGGCCACGGAGTGCGGCTTCGAACGCGCCCTTGCGATCACATCGCACCCCTCCTGACCGGTGGGCGAAGTATACCGGAACACCGGCGGGCGTACGGCGCATACGCGGACGCGAACCTGCGCCTCGAAATCATCCACATAGACGAAGGCGACTCCTTCACCGCGCGCGACGCTTACCGAGTGGTCAATTCGACCATCGGAGGCAGAGGAATGGGATGGACAATCAGGGAGTGGACGCTCGCCGCGCTGTTGCCAGTCTTGGCGTTCGGCGTAGTCGTCCCGGCAGCGATCGCGCTGCGCAAGGCAGCCGGCTCGGCCGGAGACGACGAGATCGAGGGTGAGGCAGAGGTCGTGGCGGTCTGGGCGTCGGGGGCGCCGACGCCCGCAGAGGCGAGACCCGCGCACAGCGGACGGGCCGTCATCTTTGTCGCCTCATCACCGGCGGACGCCGAGCTGCTCCGTACGGTATTCCCCGAGGACGGGGACGTGGGGCAGGTCGTAGTCAGCGTCGCTGCCTGGCCCGACGACCCATGGGCGTACCTAGCTCGCGCAGCCTGGCTCGGGGAAGCCTCCTTCTGGCCGGTCGGGCCGCTTCAAAGCGAGGCGCGGTGATACCCTGCGCGGCATGAGCGATGACGCCCGCCCGCATCTCGGACCCGGCGCCGCCGTGCTCCTCATGGACGCGACCGGCCGCGTGCTCCTCCAACAGCGCGACGATGACCTGGCGCCCGCTGGCTACGGGCGCTGGGCCTTGCCGGGTGGCGGCATCGAGCCGGGCGAATCGCCCCGCGACGCGGCCTTACGCGAGTTCGAGGAAGAGACGGGCATCGCGCTCGCCCGCCTTCGCTTCCACCGCACCGCCAGCTACGACGGGCCCGCCAGCGTCGTCGATGCCCTCCACGTCTTCTTCGCCGACGACGACGTCGACGAAGCGGCCATCCAAGTGAACGAAGGCCTGGCCTTCGCCTTCTGGTCGCCGGCCGAAATTGCCAGCCTCTCCATCAACCCCTTCCCGCGCTCGATCCTCGAGGCCTTCTTCGCGAGCGACCATTATCGCGGGACCTTGGCCACGAAAGCGGCCTATCGCGAGGGCGCCTGCGTCATCGCGCTCGACCGCTGGGGTCGCGCGCTCCTGCAGCTTCGCGACGCCGACCTCCCGCCCGAGCGCTACCCGGACACCTGGTCGTTGCCGGGAGGCCTGATGGAACCCGGCGAAGCCCCCGACGCCGCCGCGCTCCGCGAGTTCGAGGAGGAGACCGGCCACCTCCTCGAAGACCTCACGCTCTACCGTGCTTTCCGCCGGGACACGGACTTGCCGAGCGCCCTCGTGGACGTGCAGCACGTCTACTTCGCCGACCCCGACATCCCCGAAGAGCGGGTCGAGGTTCGGGAAGGCCAGGCCTTCCGCTATTTCGAGTCGGCCGCGCTGGCCGCGCTCCCGATGCCGCCACACACGCGCCAGATCCTCGCGGCCTTCTTCACGAGCCCGGCCTACAAAGGCCTGTTCCATTGAGGCTCAGGCCGCCCGCGCTTGACTCGATCGGCGTCAGGAGAGGTGGCGCGTCATCCACTGCTCCGCCGCCTTGATTACGTCGGGCCCAATGTCAAAATGCCCCCCCGGCAGCCAGAAGAGGTCCTTCTCGCCGGGCAGCGCGGCGTGGAGCGCCTCAGTCGAGGCTTTCGGGAAAAACTCGTCTGACAGTTTCCCCACGATGCGCACGGCGACCGTGCCCAGGCGCTGAACGGGCGAGTCCGGGTCCGAAGCGTTGCCCACCAACCCGCCCTCGCCCACCAGGCAGAAGGCGGCGGCACGGAACCGTCCGTCCACGGCGACGGCGTTGATCCCGAGCATGCTGCCCATCGAGTAGCCGACGTACCCCAGCCGCGAGAAATCGACCGGGAACTCCGCCGCGATGGCGTCGACGACGGCCGTCAGCTCGGCTGCGAACTGGGCCTTCGCCACCGCGAAGCGCGCCGGGTCTCGGAGCATGCCCATGGGGTCATGGACGGCGCGTTCGCCGTGGGCCGGGGCGTCGAGGCCGCCCGCGATCCAACCATGCCGCGCCCAAAGCCGGGCGACATCGGCCACGAAGTAGTCATCCTTCGAACTCGTCGCCGGATGCTGGATCACGACGAGCGGCTGCGGCCCTTCGACGGCGTCGGAGCGATAAAACAGGGCTGGGACTTCGTCGTCCCCGACCGGCAGGCGGAACCGCAGCTCTTCGAGGCCCGCCGATTCCCGGCGTTGAATGACGTTGCTCATGGCGAAGTCCGCCTTTCGGAAGAGGGATGTGCAGGCGAGTAGGCCACGGCGCGCCGGTCTCCGCAACTCGCGGCGAAGGCGTGGACCTCGGCCGGTAGGCAGAGGAGCACGGCGGGCACGTCGCCGGCTACGTCGTATTTCCCACCTCGGATCAGGCGCTTGACCGGCAGGCACCCCGTTGTCTCGGGGCTTCGCAGGGGCAACTGAGGTTGGTACGATGGCGACATGGCTGACCCGAACGTCGACCGTCGCGCGCGGCTCATGGAGCAGCCCTTTACCTTCCAACTCACGGCGGACGGGAGGGTTCGCATCTCCTGGAAGGGTCGGGTCGTCACAACGCTTGCCGGCCAGCCTGCCCGGAGGCTCGCTGAAGAGGTCGCCCACGCCAGCGAAGCCGCCACCCAACTCGCGCTGGCCAAGGCGACCGGCAACTTCAAGCGTGGCAACGAGCGCCGATGACCTTGCGGATTGGCTCGCCGCCTGAGTGCCGCCGCGGCGTACGCAGTTCCCCTGCGTAGCGCCATCCCTTAGGCTTGCTACCGCCGCGCAGGAGGCGGTCCCGCTCATGGTCACCATTCAAACAGCGACGGGCCCGATCGACACAGCGGACCTCGGCTTCACGCTCATGCATGAGCACGTCCGCGTCGGCTGGGGGCCGATGTTCCAGCAGTACCCGAGCATGTTTCCCAAGGACAAGGATCTGGCGCAGGCCGTCGAACGCCTCAAAGCGGCGAAGGCCGCAGGCGTCACGACGATCGTCGACCTGACACCGATCGACCTCGGGCGCGATGTTACGCTTATCGCCGACGCCGCGCGCCTCTCCGGCATGCAGATCATCGTCCCGACAGGCTTCTACTACTCCATCCCCTTCGGCTTCTTCATCCGCGATGCTAAGGACATGACCGACCTCATGGTCCGGGACATCACCGAGGGCGTCGACACGACCGGCATCCGCGCCAACGTGATCAAGTGCGCGACGGAGACGGAGATGCACGCGGTCAACGAAAAGGTGCTCCGCGCCTCAGCGCAGGCCCACCGGCAGACCGGCGTTCCGATCTGCACGCATACGCACCCCGCCAGCCGCACCGGCCTCGACCAGCAGCGCGTCTTCAAAGACGAAGGCTGCGACCTCGGCCGGATCGTCATCGGCCACTCCGACGACTCGGACGACATCGGCTACCTGGAGACCATCATCCAGAACGGCAGCTATTGCGGGATGGACCGCTTTGGCCTTTCGCAGCCGCGGACGAGCGAGCAGCGCGCCGAAATGGTGGCCAAGCTTGTCGAGAAGGGGTACGCGGACCGAATCACGCTCTCGCACGACTCCTGCTGCTGCTTCCACTGGGCGCCCGAGGAGATGCTGAAGTCGTTCGCGCCGAACTGGCGCATGACGCACATCCCACAGGACATCGTGCCGATGCTGCGCGGCTACGGCGTCAGCGACGCCAACATCACACAGATGACGACGGGCAACCCGCGACGCCTCTTCGAGATGAATCAACCCTACTAACTGGAGGAACCCTTGGCAGATTTCGAATACACCGTCGAAGGCAACATCGGACTCATGCGCTTCAACCGCCCCGAGCGGCTGAACGCCATCACCTACGAAATGCTCGCGCTCATCGAAGACGCCGTGAAGCGCGCCGGCGCCGACGACCGCGTCCGGACCGTGGTGCTGACGGGCGCGGGCCGCGCCTTTAGCGCCGGGACCGACCTCAACCAACTCCAAAGCCAAGGCCCGACCCGGGCCCGTGGCGAACGGTACGCCAACGCCTACGACCCAGACCGGCCCGCGCCATGGACCTTCCTCGCGCTCAAGAAGCCGGTCATCTGCGCGGTCAACGGGGCGGCCGTCGGCCTTGGCGCCGAGTTCACGAGCCAGTGCGACATCCGCATTGCCGGCGAGTCGGCGCGTTTCGGCTGGGTCTTCGTGCATCGCGGCCTCGTCCCGGACACAGGCGCCGGCACCTGGCTGCTGCCCAAGCTCATCGGCCCGCAGAACGCCGCCTACCTGCTCTATTCGGGAGAGATCATCAGCGCCGCGCGGGCGAAGGAACTGGGCTACCTGCTCGAAGTTGTCCCTGACGCCCAACTGCAGGATCGCGCCATGGCCATCGCCGCCGCCGTCAGCCGGGGCGGGCCGCTCGCCACGGGCCAGGTTAAACGGCTGCTCTTCCAAGGGCTGACGCGGGACCCGATGGAACACCTCAAGGACCACGTCAAGACGCTGGAGACAATGTTCGCCAGCGAGGACTTCAAGGAAGGCGTCGCCGCCTTCCTCGAAAAGCGCGACCCAGCCTGGAAGGGCCGCTAGACTCAAGCCCATCCGACCCGCCCAGCGCAACCCTGGAGGCGCCCTGTGTCCGACGATATCCTGCTGTACGACCTCACTGACCACGTTGCCACGATCACCCTGAACCGGCCCGAGGCGATGAACGCCCTCACCCGCGAGCTCTACAAGAAGCTCGAAGACGCGGTCCGCACCTCGCACGCCGACCCGGAGGTCCGCTGCGTCATCATCACCGGCAACGGCCGCGCCTTCTGCTCCGGCGACGACGTCAAGCAGATCATGCTCGGCGAACAGCGCGACGCCAGCCTCCAGCGCCTTCGGGACGTGCGCCCGCGCCCGACGCCGGCGGCCGAGGCTATCCTGCTTTGCGACAAGCCTGTCATCGCGGCGGTCAACGGCGCCGCTGTCGGCTGGGGCATGGACCTCTCGCTCTTCGCCGACATCCGCGTCGCCTCGTCGTTCGCGAAGTTCGGCGAACTCTTCATCAAGCGCGGCCTCGTCACGGACCTTGGCGGTCTCTGGCGTCTGCCGGCCGTCGTTGGCCCTTCCAAAGCAGCGGAACTCTGCTTCACTGGCGACGTCATCTCGGCCGAAGAGGCTCTTCGCATCGGCCTCGTCTCGTACGTCGTGGAGCCGGACCAACTCCTCCCCAAGGCGCGGGAAATTGCCGCCAAGATCGCCAACAACCCGCCGATCGCGATGCGCTACATGAAGGAAGGCCTGCGCCAGGGCCGGGGCGCGAGCATGGAGCAGATGGGCGCCTATGTCGGCTCGTCGCTGGCGTACCTCTTCACGACAGAGGACCATCGTGAAGGCGCGCTGAGCTTCGTGGAGCGGCGCGAGCCGGTATTCAAGGGCCGCTAAGCGAAGGAACGAGCGCAACGGTCCGGATCGTTCATTCTGACCGAAGGTGATTGGCGCTTACACGAACGACGCGTCCATGGAGCCGCCGAGGGCCAGCAGGTCACCTGGCGGTTCATGGTCGAGGAGTAGCAGCTATCGCTTAATCTTGAAGTTGTCCCAGGTCACCGTTTTCGCTGGCGTCATGACCACCCAGCGCCAATGGCGGCCGCGGGCGGAGGCTTCGTTGCGCTTGCGCTCGGCGGCTTCGCCGTGGCCGCCGGCGTACTTGGTCCCCATCTGCCAACGGACCGTTTCCATGTCTGGGTCCGCGACCTCGTCGTCAGGCGTCTCCAGGACTCGTGCGGCGCCCTGGAACATGGCGCCCTGCAACTCAGGGAAGCGCTCGTTGCGGTCTACCAGCACGGTGCAATCGACGTTCCGGCGGAGGTTCACGACCTTCTGGCCGCGGCAGTAGAAGTAGATCTTCCCGCCTGCCCAGCCGAACCAGAGCGGCGTGACGTTGATCCGCGTGCCGGGGCCGATGGTGGCGACCCGCATGTTCCAGCTCGTCGTCATGAGTTCGTCGAGCTGCTCGGCGCTGAGGGCAAGCTCCTTCGGGATTGGCATGGTGGCAAACCTCTCGATATTGGCGTCCCGGCATGATACGCTGACTTTCGCGCTCCGCGGGCGTGGTACAATGGCAGCACGCGACCTTCCCAAGGTTGAGACGAGGGTTCGATTCCCTTCGCCCGCTCCAAGCCCCCGCGCCACTCCAGGCGTTTAGGCTGCCGAGTGAGTCCGCGCTTCGCCGCCGCCAGGCACCTGGGCGCGCATCGTCAGCAGGTCGCGCTGGGCCCGCCGCAAGAAGTCCCGCACCTCGAGTTCGCCCTGGTAGCCGGTGAGCGTCACGACCGGAGTGACGGCGCCGCGCTGGCCCGAAGGCACTAATCCCGTCAGCACCGCATGGACTGCGGAAGCCTTCTCCGCGCCTGCCCGTTCGTCGTCCACGACGATCGCCCCAAATACGGGCCCTTCCAGATGAGCGACGAAGTCGCCTTCGGAGCAGGTATGCCGGATAGCCCGCCCGACGGCGGGGAGCGCCTTCGGTTCGCCCGCCGCATCGAGCCCGGCCATCTCCGCGAGCACGAGCGAGAAGCCGTGCCCGCTCCGCACCGACCGCGTCATCTGGCGGCGAAGCTCGAACACGAAATGCCTGCTGTTGGGCAAACCCGTCAGGTCATCTTCGTAGACACGGCCGCGGGCGCGCTCCACCGTGTGGTGGAACCGGCGGCCCTGCTCCGACTCCTGGTACCAGAACTGGAGATGAACGAGGACGAATGGCGCCGTGGAGATGACGAGGATCATCCAGTTCGCCGACCCGTTGTTCGCGGTCAGCGTGATCGCTTGCGCGCAGAAGAGACAGAGCCAAAGCGCGAAACTGGCGGGCCGCAGCACTTTCAGCAAAGGCGGTGGCTGCACAGAGCCGAGCGCGCCCTCCGGCGCCCCCAGGAAGAATGACCCTAAGCCCGATGGCTTGTTCATGCTCGCGCCCCCAGGGCTCGCGTTGGACGCGCGCCCCGTATCTTTCATACAAGTTCGGGCGCTGACCCCCGGATCAACAGGCGGCGATGCGACGCCGCTTCTCCTTGGCTACCTTCGCTTGGGCAATCCGCGGATATACGCGTTGATCCCATCGGCGGCGCGGCGCCCATCGGCCAAGGCCGTGACGACGAGGTCGGCGCCGTTGACGTTGTCCCCCCCTGCGAAGACGCCGGGCCGCGACGTCCGCCCCGATGGGTCGATCTGGACGAGCGCCTTGCGGTCCGCTTTCAGGCCGCTCGTCGTCTTGGGCACGATCGGGTCCGCGCCGTAGCCAATCGCGATCGCGACGCAATCGGCCGGGACGATGTATTCGCTTCCCTTGATCGCCTTCGGCGCCCGGCGGCCAGAGGCATCTGGCGCGCCAAGCTCCATCTTCTGGAGTTCCACGGAGACGACTTCGCCCGCTTCGTTCCCGATGATCCGCGTCGGCAGCGTCAGCATCAGAAACTCGACGCCTTCTTCGCGTGCGTTCTTCCGTTCTTCCCCCCGGCCCAGCATCTCCGCCTCCGTCCGCCGGTAGACACACATGACGCGTTCGGCTCCAAGCCGGATTCCGGTCCGCACGCAGTCCATTGCGGTGTCGCCTCCGCCGATAACGACCATGTTGGTCAGCTTGGGCAGCGGCTCTTCGAGCCCGGAAGGCAGCGACTCGCCCGTGAGGTTGCCACGGACGAGGAAGTCCGTGGCCTTGTGGACGCCCTTGAGCCCTTCGCCCTCGATCTCCATGACGTTGCCGACACCGGCCCCCGTGCCGAGGAAGATGGCGTCGGCGCCCTGAGCAAACATGTCCTCGACGGTGATGTCCCGGCCGACGTAGGTGTTGCAGACGAACGTGACGCCCAGCGCTTCCAAGTGGGTGATGTAGTCATCGACGATGGATTTGCGCATCTTGAAGTTCGGGATGCCGTAGACGAGCACCCCGCCCGGCTCGGGCCAAAACTCGTAAATCGTCACGCTATGGCCGATCAGCGCGCATTGTTCGGCCACGGCCAGCCCGGCCGGGCCCGCCCCGACGACCGCTACGTGGTGGCCAGTCGGCTCCGGCAGATAGCGTGGCATCGGGTAGCCGCCAAGCGTCTTGCGCTGTGAATCGGTGCAAAACGCCTCGAGCTTGCCGATGGTGACCGCCGGCTCGTTGCGCCCATCTGGCCGGATTGCGAAGCCGACCACGCAGGCGCCTTCGCAGAGCTTCTCCTGCGGGCATAGACGGCCGCACATCTCTGGCAGGTTGGAAGTCTCCCGGAACTTGTCGGCCGCCGCTTCGATATCGCCCACTTCGAGAAAGGCGAACGCGCCTGGGATGTCGTTCCCGACCGGGCATGCCTCCTGACAGGGGGCCGACGGACATTGGATGCAGCGCGACGCCTCGATTTTCGCCGCATTCAGGTCGAACCCGAAATACGTCTCGTCGAAGTTCTTGACGCGCGCCGCCGCGTCTTGTTTCGGCACGGGCTGGACGCTCACCGACAAGCGGCGCTGGACGATATGCGTGGATTCGGGCATGAACTCACCGTCCAGGGCGTTCGAAGACCCTGGCTCTCGCGAAGGATATATAGAACGATCCTAGGGCGGCGGCGGCCCCTGTCAATGGACGGCGGCGGGGACGGCGGCGGATGAGGCTGGCGTGCGTCGCCCCGTTGCGCGCCCGCGGGCTACCATGGCGTGGTGGACGTGGAAGCCTACTTGCGGCGGATCGACTACAGAGGCAACCGCGAGCCCTCACTCGAGACGCTCCGCGCCCTGCACCTCGCCCACATGCGGGCGGTGCCTTTCGAGAACATCGACATCTATTTCAAACGGCGGCGGCTCGACCTCGACGAGGCCGCGTTCTTCGACAAGGTGGTTTGTGAGCGCCGCGGGGGCTTCTGTTACGAGCTCAACGGCCTCTTCGCCTGGCTCCTGCGCCAACTCGGCTTCGACGTCCACTATCTCTCCGGCCGGGTCGTCGATAAGGGGGTGGAAGGGCCTGAATTCGACCATCTCCTGCTCTTCGTCCCGGTGGAGGGCCGCCGCATGCTCGCCGATGTCGGCTTCGGCGATTCCTCGCGGTCCCCGCTCGACCTCGACGAGGCAGGGCCCCAAGGCGACCCGCCCGGCGCCTGGAAGATCGAACATGACGCCGACGGCGATTGCACCATGTCCGGGCGCGGCGCCGGCGACAAGTGGTCGCCTGCGTACCGGTTCACATTACGTTCGCGCCAGTTCGAGGAGTTCGCGGAGATGTGCCTCCACCATCAGGTCTCGCCCGATTCGCACTTCACGCAGGGCCACGTCTGCTCCAAGCCAACGGCCGAGGGGCGGATCACCGTCAGCGGCAACCGCCTGATCGTCATGCGCGACGGCAAGCGCACAATCACGCGGGTCTCCGACGATGCGGCGTGGCGAGCCTTGCTGCGCGACTCTTTCGGCGTCGAGTTCGGGGAACTTCGCGGTCCGGCGATCTAACCTTCAGCCA
>CAMAUF010000050.1 GCA_945861295.1 bacterium
TCGAAGGGCTTCACCAACGAGCCGCGTCGTTGCCCGACGTGCCGCGCTTCGCGCCACACTGACGGTGGTGGCGCCGGCGGCGCCCGTGGCGGCGGCGGCGCGCGCGAAATGTTCAGCGCAACCTGCGGCAGCTGCGGCAAAGAAGCGAAGGTCCCCTTCGAACCTCGCGGCGACCGGCCCGTCTACTGCAGTGACTGCTTCCAGTCGCAGCCTCGCTCCACTGGCGGCTTCGGCGGTAGCGGTGGTGGCGGCGGCTACGGCGGCGGCGGTGGTGGCCGCAGCGGCGGTGGCGGTGGCTATGGCGGCGGCGGTGGTGGCCGCAGCGGCGGTGGCGGCGGCTACGGCGGCGGTAGTAGCGGCGGCGGTGGCGGCGGCGGCCGTCGCTGGTAGGGGCGACCGCTCCAACCAGCTGCTGAACGCTTAATCCCGTTCAACCAACCAGAAGGGACGTCCGCAAGGGCGTCCCTTCTGTGATCCTCGGACGTCCGCCTCACGGGGAGCGCCCCCTGGGCTCTGGGTGTGACTGACGCGTTGCGCGGGCCGACGCCCTCTCGCGGGCCCAGGAGCCGTGGCGTCCGCGAAGCACCCAGATCCCGGAGTGACGACGACGGGAGAGATCGTCGCTGCGAACCAGGGTTGGTCCCGGCGCACGGCATCCCTCCGCTCTGTGAGCGTCGCGCTTGCGCGTCCCTCAACCCTCCGGCACGGTGATCGCACATGCGTTTCTGGAAGAAGGACGAGCCATTCACCCGCCCCATGCCACCCGCGCGGGTGTCCCTGTCCGCCATCGGCTTCGTGCGCAACACCGTTTCTAAGCCGCGCCCCAAAGGCTGGGAGGGCGTCGAGAGCACGATCGAGCTGCTGCCCGAACACCTGCCGCGCGCGCGGGGCCTCGACCGGTACAGCCACGTCCTCGTCGTCTTCTATTTGGACCTTGCCGAGGACGCGCCGGAGCAGCCAGCCGAAACCGTGCTTCCCAGTGGGCGCAAGGTCGGCGTTTTCGCCAGCCGCAGCCAGCTTCGGCCCAACCACCTCGGCGTTTCGGCCGTGGGGCTGCTCAGCGTCGAAGGGCGGTCGGTGCGGGTGCTGGGCCTCGACGCAATTGATGGCACGCCCGTGCTCGACATCAAACCCTACCTGCCTGAGTACGACGCCCACCCCTCGGCAACGATCCCTCCCGGGTAGCGCCAGACGTCCCGAGCGCCGTCGCCCGGGCATCGCCCATTCCCGGCCGCCCGCCGAGATCTCGCGACGTTCGAAGGCCCAGAGCGCGACGCCGAACGCTACCGTCGCGACCCCGAGGAACGCCAAGGCCCTGAGGGCCTCGAACCCGCCGGCGAGGACGTGGTGGGCGTCGGCCCAGTAGAGCGGTGACAACTTCCGCACCCAACCGAAGGCGTGGACCGTTGCGCCCAAGGTCGACGCCACGTAGCAGAGGATCAAAAAGCCTGCCAGCGTCGTCGCGGCGGCGGCGCGCGTGGGCAGCAATGCGCCGAGCGCCAAGGCGAGCCCGAGCCAGAGCAACGCTGGCGGGACGGCCGCCGCGCACGATTCAACGATCCTGCCCGGTCGCGCGAGGTCTTCGCTACTACCGCCATCATTCGGCGCCGCCTTCGTAGAACCGCATGAGGACATCGTCCAGTGTGGGCTGCTCCGTGCGGAGGTCCGCGACGCGGGAGTTCGCGAGCGTCTTGGTCAGCGGGTCGAACTCCCCAGGCACCTCGTACTCGATGGTCTTGCCGGAGCGGCCCAACTCGCGGACGCCGGGCCGGCGGCCGCGGCAGCGGCGGAGCTGGGCGTCAAGGTCAGGTACACTGGGCCGATGGCCGCGCTCCTCTCCGCCAGCCTCACGGACTTTTGCAGGCGCCTGCGGGAGGACGGGCTCTCCGTCACGCCAGCGCGGGCCATCGACGCGGCGCGAAGCCTGGCCTGGATCGATGTCACCGATGTCGAGGTGTTCCGCGCCGCCTTGCGGGCCAACCTCACCGTCTCGGTCGACGATTTTCCGCTGTTCGAGCGCTCGTTCGACGCCTTCTGGCTCGGCATCGGGCCGGCGCCCCTCCGGACCACGACGCCCAAGGTGACGACCATCGATAACCGTCGAGAGGCGCCGCCGGTGTACGCGCAGACACGCGTCCCCATCGAGGGTTTCGGCCCCGACGGTGACGCGCGCCTCCCCGGCGGCGATCACACCGCGGGCGATGCCGACCTGCTTATCCGGAAGGACTTCTCCGAATACGACGTGGCTGATCTTCGCCGTTTCCAGCGGCTTGTCCTGCAGTTGGCTCCGTCGCTCGCGACGGTCCGCAGCCGCCGCTGGGAGGCCTCTCCAAGCGGCGATGTTGATATCCGGCGGACGGTGATCCGCGCTCGCCGTACGGGCGGCGAGCCGTTCGCCCTCGCCCGGCGACGCCCGAAGCTCCGCAAGCTCCGCATCGTCGTCCTCTGCGATGTCAGCGGCTCGATGGACACGTATAGCCGCCATCTGCTGCAGTTCTTCTACGCGCTCCAGCAACGCGGCAGCGGCGTGCGCACCTTCGCGTTCAGCACCCGCCTGCGCGACCTCACGCCGCTGCTCAGGAGCAAGCGCTTCGAGGATGTTTTGGCTGGGCTTTCGGCGACGGCTGGCGCCTGGAGCGGCGGCACGTCGATCGGCGATTGCCTCGGGCAGTTCAACCGCGGCGCCGCCAAACAGCTCCTTTCACCGCGAACGGTCGTCGTCGTCGCGAGCGACGGCTGGGAACGCGGCGCGGCGAGCGACCTCGCGCGCGAAATGGAGCGTCTCCGCCGGCGTTGCTACCGAGTCGTTTGGCTCAACCCGCTCAAAGCGCGGGCGGGTTACCAGCCCTTGGCCGCCGGGATGGCGGCGGCGCTGCCGTTCGTCGATCACTTCTTGCCCGCGGCCAGCCTCGGCGACCTCGAACAGCTGAAGCGTGTCCTGCTGCGGCTCTGAGTTTCGCGTCGTGGACCGCACCGGGTTCGGACGCGATAACGGGCGTCAGTCATCGTCGGCATCGCGGCGTTCGGCGTCACCTTGATGCCCTTGCGGCCCCCTCGGCGGGCCCCCCAGGATGCCGGGCGGCGGCTTGGGGGAACGAAGACTTCAACCAGAGGGCCTTGGCGCGCCAATCGAGAGTAGTTAGTATCGTGCTAACAGACTCCCGCAGTCTGGCCAGAAGTCAGAGCAAGAGGTGACCCAACGTGTCCGAGACCGCCACAACCGCACTCCCATTCGACCCCGACGCCCTCCGTGAAAAGTACCGGCAGGAGCGGGACAAACGCCTCCGCGCCGAAGGCAACGAACAGTACGTCGAGATTACGGGGTCGTTCGCCCACTACCGGGACGACCCGTATGTGCAGCCGATCGAGCGGCCGGCCCTGTTCGACGAAGTCGAAGTCGTGGTCATCGGCGGCGGCCATGCCGGCCTGCTGCTCGGGGCCCGCCTCCGCGAGGCTGGCGTCCAAGAGATCCGGATGATCGAAAAGGGCGGCGATTTCGGCGGCACCTGGTATTGGAACCGCTATCCTGGCGCCGCCTGCGACACGGAAGCCTACATCTACATGCCTCTCCTCGAGGAGACCGGTTACATTCCGACCGAGAAGTACGCCAAAGCGCCCGAGATCCGCGCTAACTGCCAACGCATCGCCCGCAAGTATGACCTCTACCGCGATGTCTTGTTCCAGACCCAGATCGCCGAACTCCGATGGGACGAGCAGGCCGGCACGTGGCTGGTCTCCACGGATCGCGGCGACCGCTTCCGCGCCAAGTACGTTTGCATGGCGAACGGCCCGCTCAACCGGCCGAAGCTCCCCGGCGTGCCCGGCATCGAGAGCTTCCAGGGCCATTCCTTCCACACCAGCCGCTGGGATTACGACTACACCGGCGGCGACGACTTCGGCGGCCTCACGGGCCTCAGCGACAAGCGCGTCGCCATCATCGGCACTGGGGCGACGGCCGTGCAGTGCGTCCCGCACGTTGGGGCGAGCGCCAAGCAGCTCTTCCTCTTCCAACGGACGCCGTCATCGATCGATGTGCGCGCCAATCGGCCAACCGACCCGGAATGGGCGCAGTCGCTCCAAGCAGGCTGGCAGCGCCATCGCATGGAAAACTTCTCGACCCTGACCTCCGGGGGCGTCGCCGAGGTTGACCTTGTCTCGGACGGCTGGACGGAGATCATCGGCATGCTCTTGCGCCGCCGTCCCGACGGCAAGAGCGACTTCGCCCAGACCCTCGAGTACGCCGACTTCGAGAAGATGGAACAGGTCCGCGCCCGCGCCGAGGCGATCGTCAACGACCCGGACACCGCGGAAGCGCTGAAGCCGTACTACCGGCAGTTCTGCAAGCGCCCCTGCTTCCACGACGAATACCTGCACACGTTCAACCGCCCGAACGTGACCCTGGTCGACACACAAGGGCTCGGCGTCGAGCGGATCACGGAACGCGGCGTCGTGGCGAACGGCGTCGAATACCCGGTGGATTGCATCATCTATGCCAGCGGTTTCGAAGTCGGAACCGCCATGGAGCGCCGCGCCGGCTACCAGGTTTATGGCCGCGATGGCCTCGCTCTCAGTGAGAAATGGCGCGACGGCGTCTCGACCCTCTACGGCATGCAGTCTCGCGGCTTCCCGAACTGCTTCATCATCGGCCTCTCGCAGGTCGGCACGAGCGCGAACATCACCCACGTCCTCGACGTCCAGAGCAAGCACGTCACCCACATCATCAACCACGCCCGCGAGCACGAAGTCCGCACGGTCGATGTCGAGGGCGAGGCCGAGGAGGCGTGGGTCCAGAAGGTGGTCAACGCCTCGGTGGCGAGCCTGCCCTTCTTGGAATCCTGCACTCCCGGCTACTACAACAACGAAGGGCGGCCCAACGGCGAGTTGATCCGCCGCAACGGCGCCTTCGCGCCGGGCATTATGGCGTTCTCCAAGATCTTGGACGAATGGCGCGGCGAAGGCAGCCTAGCCGGCCTGGAGTTCTCGCGCAGGTAGCAATCTTGGCTTCCGGGCCAAGCCGGCCAACTTGCCGCTTGGCCCGGAAGCCTGTCTACTCCGGGGACGTGAACATCTTTTTCGATGTCGATGACACCCTCATCACCTGGGACGTGAAGCTCCGGCCGGACGTGGTCGAAGTGTTCGAACGGATTATCGCTGATGGCCACACGCTCTACTTATGGAGCGGCTACGGCCCGCGCTGGGAGATCGTGCGCCGCTTCAACTTGCACGAGTACGTGAAAGACTGCTTCTGGAAGCCGCTCCACGACCACCACGCCCGATTGGACGAACTCGGCGTCCCGTTCGTGCCCGATTGGGTCGTCGATGACCACCCCGATATCCCCCAGGCCTTCCGTGGCTCGCTCGTCTTCCCCGCCGGCCAGCCGTTTAAAGAAGACCGCGAAATGTGGCGCGTGTACGAGGAGTTCACCGCCTTCGCCAACGAAGCCGCCGCCGTCGCCTCCTAGCCCCGCCAGGCATGGAGGGGAGCGACCTTTGCGCCACCTACAGCGCACCCCAGCCGGGCAGCGCCGCCGCCTGCCGGACCCACGTCGCCATCTGCGCCTCGTCGAGATCACTCTCGTGAATGTCGACCCAGCGCGCCTCCTTGGCCGTGCCTCCGGGTGGGACCGGTCGCAGCGATGTGCCTCGGAAGAAGGTAACCTTGATGTACCGTGTGAAGACGTGCATCCCCAGGAACCAGCCTTGCCCCTCGATGCCGTAGAAGGGCGAGTTCCACCTCACGGCCTTGTGAACGTTGGGCACGGTGTGCACCACAAGCGCGTCGAGGCGGCGCCCCACATCGCGTCTTCAGCCTGGGATCGCCTCGATGTAGGCCTGCACGGGCGCGTCGCCGTCGGCCTTCGCAATTTGAGGGTTGCCGCCCGCCAATAGGACAGCCTTCTTGTCGGCCCCTTTCGCGCCGGGTGGGCGAGGAGTTCCAGGCTGTGCGCGAGCTTTTCGGCCGGACGAATTGAGCGAGACTGCGGCACGGATCAGCGCCTTGAACGCGTCGCCGTCGACTTCCTCCCCTTCATGGATGTCAATCGCGGGTCGAAGGTTGCCTTCGAGGCTCGCGTTGAAGATCCTGGCGGGATCCTCCAAGAAGGCGCCCTTGGCGAAGGTCAACTTTACGGTCGACTTGTACGACTCGCCGGTGCAGATGATCCCGTCGTGCGACCAGGCGGGAGTGCCCGGAGATGTGGCTTTTACCCACTTCCACTCCTCAACAATGTCCGGGTCTGCCTCTCTGATGAGATCGCGTATCCTGCTCAACGTTCGCCCGCGCCAGTCCCCGAGCTCGGCGATTCTGTTGTCAATGAGCCCAGATGGCGGCTGGGCCTCGGTCGAATCTGGCTCTTCCATCCTCCCCTCCATTCCCCTCCCAAACGTTCCGGACGAGGTGCGGGCGCGCGCAGCCCCGTCATCACTTTAGGCGCGTCGCCGAGCTCGGGCGAAATCCGCAGCTCGTCAAGCTCGACCCAATCGCTGCATTGTTGCCTAGGCTCCGTCAGTTCACGTACTCATTCTTGTACCATATGGTCGGAACTATTTGGGTGGATCTATTTTGACGGCGCTGATTCCAGAGGCTCCGGGCCTCATCCTGATCCGGCACGCGATGTCCGAGGTGCGGCCGGGCGTGGCCTCGCGCCTTTGGGGTATCACGGCGGCCGCGCGCGAAGACTGTGTCCTGCTTGCGCACGCCCTTCCGGAGGGATTGTCGCCGGCTGTTTGGTGCTCGGACGAACCGAAAGCGCGCCAGACGGCCGAGGTGATCGCGCTGCGCCGGGGCCTTAGCGTCGAGGTCGATGCTCGCTTCGGCGAAGTCGACCGGCCCACCATCTGGGATGACGACTACCGGGCGCTGGCGGCCCGCTATCTCGCGACCGGCGCTGGCGAAGGTTGGGAGCCGCGCGATCATGTCGTGGAGCGCTTCTCCGTCGCAATCGCCGAGGCGCGGGCCGCCCACGCCACCGGCACTCTGGTCGTCGTGAACCACGGACTTGCGCTTAGCCTCTATCTCTCGAGCGTCACGGCCATCGACCTTGTCCCCTTCTGGCGGGCACTCTCCTTCCCCGACGCATGGCGCTTCGAGCCCGAAACCGGCGAACTGACGCGCGTGTTCGCCGCCGGCCTCGCTCCGCCCGACGCGTGAGCGGGCGAAGTCGGCCGCCCTTACCATGGGATCAGGGGCCGGTCCGGAGGTCTGGGGTGGACTACGACGCGATGACGGCATTGGTGGTCGTCGATGTTCAGAACGATTTCGCCGACCCAGGCGGCAGCCTCGCCGTCCGCGGCGGCGTGACCGTCGTACGGCGGGTCAACGAACAGGTTCGGCTGGCCGTCTCCGGCGGCGCCTTCGTCGTCTATACGCAGGATTGGCACCCGGCGCGCACGCCCCACTTCGCCAAAGACGGCGGCATCTGGCCCGTCCACTGCGTCGCGGACACGTGGGGCGCGGCGTTGCATCCAGCCCTCGTCGTCCGAGGCCCGGTCGTCCGCAAAGGCGTGGGAGGCGAGGACGGCTACTCTGGCTTCACCGTCCGCGACCCCGCGTCCGGCGCCGCGACGGCGACTGACCTCGCCGCCCTTCTTCGGGCCGCCGGCGTCGCGCGCGTCATCGTCGCCGGGCTGGCGACCGACTACTGCGTCCGCGACACGGTGCTCGACGCGCTGCGTCTGGGCTTCGAGGTCACCGTCGTCCGCGACGCTATCCGCGCCGTCAACTTGACAAAGGGCGATGGCGACCGCGCTCTGGAAGCGATGCGATCCGCCGGCGCGACTGTCGAATGAGGCGTCCCGCACGGGCCGTGTCGCCGCCTACGGCTTCAATCCGACGACCTCGCCATCGTCGACCATCAGATGCTCTTTCACGATCACGCTGAAGCGCGTGGAGATATCGAAAAGGTTCGGCTCGTCGGCGAGGACGACGCGGATCTCCGGCGAACGGCCTGAGGCCTTCATCGCTTCTTCGCTTTCGAACCAGACTTCGGCGAAACCGTCGTAGGGCAGCTCTCGGCCCGAGCCGGAGAGGTCGGGCGCAAGGTTGATCACGTAACGCTGGATTCCGGGGACCTTGACGGCCTTCGCGGCATGGGTCGTCGTCCAATAGCGGCCGAAGTCCTCACGCGACATCCCCGGCCTGCGCTTGGCGCCGAAGATCATTTTATACACGGCCTCACCTCCTGAATCCGCCGATTCTAGCCCGTGTGGCACCCCGTGACGAACCGATGGCGCTCGACGATTGGGTGAGGCGGCGGCGGCCCATTGCCGCGTCCGTCGCTACACTCCGTCAGAGAGAGGAGGTGCGCGTGCCCGAGGCTACCGGCGGCGAGATGTTTCCCGGGTGGGAGCGAGGTGTCACGACCTACCCCGATGGCGTCCTACCCTACGAGGAGATAAAGGCCCTCATTGAATACGAGGCCATCACCGCCACGCGGCCGATCGATGACGCGCAGGTGCAGCCCGCCAGCCTGGACCTCCGCCTCGGCGACATCGCCTACCAGATTCGCGCCAGCTTCCTTCCAGGACCCCGCGCCCGCGTCCTTGAGGCCATGGAGGGCCTGGAAATCCAGCGCTTCTCCATCGAAGATGGCGCCGTCCTTCAGCGTGATGCGGTTTACATTATCCCTCTGATCGAGGGGCTGAATCTGCCAGGTCGCACCTTCGCCAAGGCGAACGCGAAGAGCACGACGGGCCGCCTCGACGTCTTCGCCCGCCTGATCGTGGACTACGGCGAGTTCTTCGACCGCGTGCCTCCGGGCCATGTCGGGCCCCTTTATATCGAGGTCGCGCCGAAGACGTTTAACATTCGCGTCCGGTCCGGGACACGCCTGAACCAGCTTCGCTTCCTGCGTGGCGTATCCGCCCGGTCGGACACGAGCCAGAAGGCGACGGCCTCCGAGGCGCTTGTCTACAACGCCGCCGGTGAGCCAGCGTCCGCCGAGGTCAGCGACGGCCTCCCTTTCTCGGTCGACCTCGAAGGGGCTGACGAGACCGGCATCGTGGGTTGGAAGGCGCTCAAGGACGCCCCGCTGATCGAGTTCGACCGCGTCAACTACTACGACCCACTGCAGTTCTGGGCGCCCATCCGGCGCCCTGGCAAACGTCGGCTGATCCTGGAGAAGGACGAGTTCTACATCCTCGGCTCAAAGGAGCGCGTCCGCGTGCCGCCCGCCTACGCCGCCGGAATGCTGCCCTACGACCCGGAGATGGGCGAATTGCGCGTGCACTACGCCGGCTTCTTCGACCCCGGCTTCGGCTATGGCGAGGGCGGCATTCGAGGCACGCGCGCCATCCTTGAGGTACGCTCGTACCTGGTGCCCTGCGCGCTCAGCCACGGCCAACGCATCGGTCGTCTCGTTTACGAACGCCTGCTTTCGGTCCCCGGCAAACTCTACGGCGTCGGCGCGACTGGCTCGTCGTACCAGCACCAGGGCCTCGGCCTCGGCAAGCAGTTCCGGGAGCTGGCCCCGCACTCTTAAAATCGGGCGCCGACTCGCCCCCAATCGGCCCCTAACGCCGTAGAATGCCGCGCATGACTACCGCTGCCGCGCCACTCCGCATCATCGACGCCGATTCCCACGTCCTTGAGCCGCCGGACCTCTGGGACACCTACCTCGAAGCCGAGTTCCGCAACCGTTCGATCCGCATCGCCAAGGACGATGAGGGCCGCGAGGCGATGATCATCGACAACCAGGTGATCTTTCGCGACTTCCTCGGCGGCCTCGGCGGGGTCGAGATCGAGCGTTCGAAGCTGAGCGTGCCCGGCGCCGTCAGCTACATGGAGGGCGCGCCGCCCGCCAGTTACGACACCGCCGCGCGCCTGAAG
>CAMAUF010000051.1 GCA_945861295.1 bacterium
CCCAGCCACGGCCCGGCCTCTGGCTGCGCCGTCACCTGCATCGTCGAAGGTTCTCGGCCGTTCGCCCTCGAGATGCAAGCGCTGGCTGTGCCGTCGTATCTCGCGATGCCACGGCGGGTCGCGTCCGGTCTCGAACTCTCGCGGCTCCATCTCATGCTCGCCGTGCTCTCCCAGCGGGGCGGGCTGGATTCAGCCGACCGGGACGTCCTCGCGACGGTCTCGGGCGGCATCCGCGTGCGGGACTCAGGCGCCGATCTCGCGATGATCTGCGCGCTCGCCTCGGCCATCCGCGACATCCCGCTCCCGCCGGAGACGGCCTTCCTGGGCGAGGTCGCCCTCTCCGGAAGCCTCCGGCCGGCGGGCAACACGGCCCGAAGGCTCGCTGAATTGAGCCGGCTCGGTTTCCGTCGCTGCGTCGTCCCGGCGCGCTCCACCGAGAATGTGCCGGGCATGGAGCTGATCCCCGCCGCGACGGTCCGGGACGCGTTGCGGGCGGTCTTACCCGCGGCCGAGGCAAAGCGGGCCAGATCACGTCTGCCGGTAGGCCCGGTGGCGCATGATGATGCTCTGGAGGACCCCGATCGAGATGAAGACGCTCATCAGGGAGCTGCCTCCTTGGCTTACGAACGGAAGCGGGATACCCGTAACCGGGAATAAGCTGACGTTCACCGCCACGTTGATGAACGTCTGCATCAGGATCAACACGACGATGCCGACTGCGACCAGCTGCCCCGCCGCGTCGCCCGCGATTTGCGCGACTCGGATCCCGCGCATGAGCAGCAGGATGAAGAGCCCGAAGAGCGCCATCGCGCCGGTGAACCCGAGCTCTTCGCCTAGGACTGAGAAGATGAAGTCCTTGGTCGGGATCTTCAGGTAAGAGAGCTGCGTCTGTTCGCCGTTGCCAAGCCCCTTCCCGAACCAGCCGCCCGAACCGACGGCGATCCGGGATTGGATGACGTTGTAGCCGGCGTCGAGTGGGTCTTCCTCCGGGTCGACGAGGACCGAGATCCGCTCGATCTGGTAATCCGCGACGGCGAAGGTCCAGACGAAGGGAAGCAGGGCGAGCCCGGCCGCCGCCATGACAAGGAGATGCCGCCGGCTGACGCCGGCGATCAGCACGATGCCGAGCCAGGTCGCGAGGAACACCATCGTTGTCCCGAGGTCGGGCTGGATGAAGACGAGGAACGCGGGCGGCCCCACGATCGCGAGTGAAATCAGAAGCGTGCGAAGGTCTTTAGCGTCGCCGCCGTGTTCGCTGAAGAACCGGGCGAGGAGGAGGATCGTGGCCAGTTTCGCGAACTCCGACGGTTGGATCTGGATAGGGCCGACGTTAAACCAACGCGTCGAGCCGTAGGCTGAGTGGCCGAAGGCCAACAACGCCACGAGCGAGAGGAGGCTGACGGCGTACAGGAGCCAGGCAAAGTGGGTCAGGTAGTGGTAGTCGAACCGGGATACGACGACCATCGCGATGACGCCCGCGCAAGCAAAAACGATCTGTTTCATCACGGGGCTCGCAAAACTGGTGAGTGGGCCATCGAATTCTTGGCTCGCCCCACTCCGGATCAGCAGTATGCCGTAGCAGACGAGTGCCAGCGCCGACCCAAGCATGACGTAATCGAACCGATCCCAACCGGCGAACGTCCCGGCGCGTCGGTGTCCGTGGCTGGCCATCATGGCTGCACGTTCGCCATGAAGTACTCGAGGATCCGGCCGGCCACGGGGGCGGCCTTGTCGCCGCCGATGCCAAGGTCGAAGTAGACGGTCACGACGACCTCTGGGTCGTCAAAGGGCGCGAAGCCGGTGAACCAGGCGTGCTGCGCCTTGGCCCCGCTGGGGAGGTTGAATTCGGCCGTGCCCGTCTTGCCGGCGATCGCCAAGCCAGAGATCGCCGCCAAGGCGCCCGCTCCCTCCGCCACCGACCGAAGCATGCCTTCCCGGACGACGGCGAGGTTCGCGTCGTCCAGAGGGAGACGGGTCAGTTTCGGTTGGAATGACTGGATGATCTTGCCGTCGGCATCGAGGACGGCCTTGGCCGCGTGTGGCGTCACGAGGAAGCCACCGTTCGCGATCGCGGCGGTCATCCGGGTGATCTGGAGTGGGCTGGCGCTGACGTTGCCCTGGCCGATGCCCATGAAGCAGGTATCGCCGTAGACCCAGAGGCGGTCGTTCTCGGTGTACTCGGGGCCGCTGTAGACGTCCCGCTTCCATTCCGGGCTCGGGATCGTCCCGACCGAGCCCTCGCCGCCGAAGTCGATGCCCGTGGCTTGGCCGAAACCGAAGAGCCGGGAGTAGTAGGAAAGGATGACCGCGCCTTCGTCGCTGTCTTTGCCGAGCCCTCGTACCGGGGCATAGCCGACCGTGTCTGGCAAGATCCCGCACGAAACGCGGTAGAAGAAAATGTTGGAGGACCAAGCGATCGCCGAGCGGAAGTCGATGCAGCCGTGGGCCTTCCAGTCGACGAAGTCGTAAATGACGTTGTTTTGGCCCTTGACCTCCATGACTGTGCTATTGACACACAACCCGTCCGTGGGCTTGACCGTGCCTTCCTGGAGGCCGGCGGAGGCGGTGACGAGCTTAAAGGTCGAGCCGGGCGCACTCGGCGTGAGCGCTTGGTTGAGGAGTGGCTTGCGCGGGTCGGCGAAGAGGGACTCAAGCTCGGCTGGGTAGAGTTCCGGCCGGATGAAGAGGTTGTTGTCGTAGCTGGGGATGGAGACGATCGCGTAGATTTCGCCGGTTTTCGCGTTCATAACGACCGCCGCCGCCGTCGTCGCGCTGTTCTCTGGCTTCGCATCGGGCATGGCCGTCAGCAACAGGTCCGACACGAAGCGCTGCAGACCGGCGTCGATGCTGAGCTGGAGGCTCGTCCCCGGGATGGGGTCACGTGACTCGATCGAGCGTACCAGGTGGCCCTGCGCGTCCTGCTCAGCCGCGATCACGCCTCTCGTGCCGCGGAGCTCCGTCTCATAGAAGGATTCGATGCCCGCTTTGCCGACCGACTCATCCAGTTCATAGCCGCGGGCCCGCAGGACGGCGTACTCCTCGGCCGTCTGGTCGCCGATGAAGCCCAAGATCTGGCTGAACTCTTGTCCGGCCGGGTAGCTGCGGCCCGGCCGTTCCAGCAGGCTGACTCCTGGCATTTCGGCCGTGAGTTCGTCCAGTCGAAGGGCTTCTTCCTTGGTCAAGTACCGCTTGATCGGCACCTGGAGGTAGCCGCGTTTGGCTTTCTCGAACTCCTTCACCTTCGCTTCGATCGCGAAGGCTGGCACGTCGAGGAGCGCCTCGAGCCGCAGGTAAATGGCGTACCGTTCGGCGGCCTTCTCCGGCAGCGGCGGTAGGAACTCGGGCACGATGATAGCGTGAAAGATCGTCTCGTTCGCAACCAGCGGCTCCCCGTTTCGGTCGTAAATCAGGCCGCGGGGAGGCAGCGTGAACCGCTGCGTCACATGATTTTCTCGCGATCGCTGAGCGTACTTGTCGCCCTGGAGGATCTGCATCCGGGCCAGCTGCACGGTGAGGATTGCGAAGAGCGCGAGCACGGCGAAGCGCAGGATCGCGAGATTGCTGTGCGGCCGGGTGCGGCTCGGCCCACCGGGCGAAGGGCCACGCTTACCGAGTGCGCTCATTGATACCACCCCGTCCGGGACGGGCTCAACGAACGGCCAGACACGCCGGTCAGGCGGAGGGGCAGATAAACGACGGAGAGCAGCACAAGATCCAGGATAGCGCCTGAGATGAGCACGTCACTGCCCAGTTCACGAATCGAAAAGGTCGCGCCCGCCGAGAATGCGCCCAAGCTCAGCATCAGGCGTGCCCAGCCGCCCGTAGCGAGGACCGTCACGATGGCACGCGCGAAGGCGTTCAACGGCACGCGCCCGCCTTCGATCAGATAGCCGAGCGGCAAGAGTGGCAGGTATCCGGCCAGGACGAGGGCGGGCGGGCGCCCCGTCTGGAAGGCGACGAGCAACGCCAGAGGCGCAATGGCGCCCATCGCGAGGCGTGGCCCCCCCGCGACCGCGATGCCGAAGAGGATGATCAGCGCGACGTTTGGTTGGGCGCCGCGCAGCGGGAAGAACGGCGCTACCGCCGCCTCCAACGTCGGGGCAAGGAGCACGACGAGGACCACGAGCGCGTATTTCACGGCGCGATGCCCTCCGGCAGGAAGCTCGTGAGGACCAGCACCGTCCTCGCCGTGGAGATGCGCACCAGCGGCTCAACCCTGACCGATCGGGGTGTCCCTTGCTCCGTATTCACAACCTCGATTACACGCCCGATCGGGATGCCCGCCGGGAACCGGCCCGAGATTGCGGAGGTCTGAAGGATGTCGCCGACATTGACGGCGGCGTCGGCGAGCGCGAAAACGAGCGTTCGGTTGGCGGCGCCGCGCAGGCTGCCGATGGCCTTCGTCTCGATATCCTCGGCGGCCACGCGGCTTCTGCTGTCGGTCACGAGGCGCACGAAGGCGCGGTTGGCGAAAACCTCCGTGACGGTCCCCATGAGCGTGCCCTTGGACGAAGTGACGACCATGCCCACCTTGACGCCGTCCCCGCTGCCGCGGTCGATGCTGAGCGTGTCCGTGAATGGCGACGACTCGCGGGAAACGATGTTCGCGGCCAGGCGCGTCGCCGCCGTGTCGTCCCGGGTGACGCCGAGGGCCTCCTCGAGCTCTCCCACTCGCTCGGCATCCGCGGTCAGCGACGCGACTTGGGCATTGAGCAACTCGTTATCGGCACGCAGGCTCCGGTTTTCTTCGCGCAGCGTCCGCAAGTTGCCGGCGTCGCCGAGCACCCCCGCAAGTGGTCGCACGACGGCCCCGACGGCGTCTTCAAAGGGCCTGGTGATCGTCAGGACGATGCTTTGAAATGGACTGAGCAAGCCAAACTGGCTGGCGATCGTGAGCAGGATCGCGGACGCGACCATCGCCCCGGCCCACCAGCTATACCGCGAGAAGATCAGCATAGGTTCACCACGAAGACTTCGTCGAAGCTATCGCCTGTTTCGGCGGGAGACGAGCTGCGATTGCACCTTGCTTAACAACGCGCGCTCCTCGAGGACTTCGCCCGCGCCGCGGACGACGCAGAGCAGCGGATCTTCCGCGACATAGACGGGGAAGCGCGTTTCCTGGCTGAGCCGCCGGTCGAGGCCTCTGAGGAGGGCGCCGCCCCCGGCGAGCGCGATCCCATGGTGCATGAGGTCGGAGATCAGTTCCGGCGGCGTGACCTCGATGGTAGACCGGACGGCTTCGACAATGGCGGCGATCGAACCGGCGAGCGCGTCCCGGATCTCGACGGTGCTCACTTCCACGGCCTTGGGCAGGCCGGTCGCCAGGTCTCGCCCGCGAATTTCGATGGTCTCCTCCGGGTCGAGGGGCGAGGCCGAACCGGCGAGCTTCTTGATGTCCTCGGCCGTCCGCTCGCCGATCAGGAGGTTATGGACTTGGCGCGCGTAGGCCATGATGTCCTGGTCCATCTCGTCGCCAGCCACGCGGATCGAGGTGCTGACGACCATGCCGCCGAGGGAGATGATCGCCACTTCGGTCGTGCCGCCGCCGATGTCGACGATCATGCAGCCGGCCGCTTCTATGACGGGCAAGCCAGCCCCGATCGCCGCGGCCATCGGCTCTTCGATGAGGTAGCAGCTCCGCGCGCCGGCGTTGAGGGCGGCATCGTGCACGGCGCGTTTCTCGACTTCAGTGACGCCGCTGGGGATGCCGACCACGACCCGCGGCTGTGCCAGCCAAGTCCGGTCGTGCACGGCGCGGATGAAGTAGCTGAGCATTTTTTCGGTGACTTCAAAGTCGGAAATGACGCCGTCGCGTAGAGGCCGCACGGCGACGATGTTGGCGGGCGTGCGGCCAACCATCCGTTTCGCTTCGGCCCCAATGGCGAGAATCTTCTTGGTCTGCCGGTCGATCGCGACGACGGAGGGTTCGTCGATGACGATTCCTCGGCCCCGGACCATGACAAGGGTGTTGGCCGTCCCCAGGTCGATAGCGATGTCGTGCGAGAGAAATCCCAGCGCGCGGGAGAATGGTCTGAAGATGCCCACGAAGACCGGCCTAAACGGTCGCCGTCATAACGACCGCGGGACTGTGATCGAAGTATAGGCGCGGCAACCGAGCCAGCGCGAATGAGTCGGCGTTTTTACGCTTCGAGAAAGCGACAGAGCATTCTCAGAGCGCTAAACTGGCGGCCCTTCTTCCCGCCGTTCACGCAGGTTCCGTTCGCTGGCCGTCTCCTTGCGCGGGTTGGCGGCTTGGCGGGCGCGTTTCTGCGCCGCTTTCGTCTGCGGCCGTTCCTGTTGTGGCGCCGATTCGCGAGCGATCCGTTCGCCGAGCGTGTCCCCCGCCCGTGCCGCCGCGACCATTGGCGCCGACTCGTCCGCGCTCGAAGCGGCCTGTCGCTCGATCCGGCCGGCGGCCTCGAGGATCGGCCGCAAGTAGAGGCCGGTGAAGCTGTCCGCTACGGCGGCCACTTCTTCCGGCGTGCCGGTCGCGATGATTCGCCCGCCGCGGTCGCCGCCGTAAGGCCCGAGGTCGATAACGTGGTCGGCAGTTTTGATCACGTCGAGGTGGTGTTCGATCACGAGGACAGTATTGCCGGCGTCCGCCAGCCGTTGGAGCACGTGAAGCAAGTGCGCGACGTCCTGAAAAGAGAGGCCCGTCGTCGGTTCATCCAGGACGTAGAGCGTGCGGCCGGTCGAGCGGCGGGCGAGCTCGGTGGCGAGCTTGATCCGCTGGGCCTCGCCGCCCGAGAGGGTCGTCGCTGGTTGCCCGATCTTGATGTAGCCCAACCCGGTCGCTTCCAAAGTGTCGAAGATCCGCTTGACCCGCGGGAAGCGCTCGAAGAACTCGCACGCCTCCGTGACCGTCATGTCGAGCACCTCGGCGATGTTCTTGCCGCGAAAGAGGATCTCGAGCGCTTCCCGGTTATACCGCTTGCCGTGGCAGATTTCGCACGGGACGGTCACATCTGGGAGGAACTGCATCTCGACGATCTTGTAGCCGTCTCCGGAGCACTCCTCGCAGCGACCGCCCTTAACGTTAAAGCTAAAGCGGCCGGTCTTGTAGCCGCGGGCCTTCGATTCGGGCATCGCCGCAAACAGTTCGCGGATGATCCCGAAGGCGTTGGTGTAGGTCGCCGGGTTCGATCGCGGCGTCCGCCCGATCGGCGACTGGTCGATATCGATGATTTTGTCGAGCTGATCCAGGCCCTCGACAACGTCGTGCAGACCGGGCTTGGCATGCGCGCCATGAAGCACCGCAGCCGCCCTGCGCACGAGGATGTCGGTAATCAGCGACGACTTTCCGGAGCCCGATACGCCGGTCACGGCGACGAGCTTGCCGAGCGGGATGTCGACATCAATGTTTTGGAGGTTGTTCTCCCGCGCGCCGCGGATGCGGAGCGATTTGCCGTTGCCGAGGCGCCTCGTGGCTGGGACTTCGATTTCGCGCCGGCCCGAGAGGTAGGCGCCGGTGATGCTGCGTTCGCAGGCCATGATGTCCTGCATCGAACCCTCGGCGACCAGCTCGCCGCCGTGGACGCCGGCCCCGGGGCCCATGTCGATGATCCAGTCGGCCGCCCGCATCATTGCCTCGTCGTGTTCGACGATGAGCACGGTGTTCCCGAGTTCGCGCAGCCGTTCGAGCGTACGGATGAGGCGGTCGCTGTCGATGGGATGGAGACCGATGGAGGGCTCGTCGCAAATGTAGAGCACGCCCATCAGTGCCGACCCGATCTGCGTCGCCAGCCGAATCCGCTGCGATTCCCCGCCCGAAAGCGTGCCCGATGTGCGGTCGAGCGTCAGGTATTCGAGGCCGACATCCATCAGGAATTCGAGCCGCCCGCGGATCTCCTTTAAGATCTGGGAGGCGATGATCCGCTCGCGCGTGTTTAACGGGCTTTCGGGGGCCGCGAGCCCGTCGAAGAAGGCACGCGCGGCGGTGATGCTGAGGCCCGTGGCTGCCGCGACCGGCTGTCCGTCGATCAAGACGCTGAGCGCTTCCGGGCGAAGTCGCCGCCCTTTGCAAGCGGGACACGGGATCGCAGACATGTACTTTTCGATCTCGGTCCGGACGTAGTCGGAGTCTGTCTCCCTGTAGCGGCGGTCCAGATTCGTGACGACGCCTTCGAACTTGGTGTCGTACACCTGCGTGCGCCCGTATTGGTTCGTGAACTTTAACGCGAGCACTTCCGGGCCCGTGCCATGCAGGACGGCGTCGAGTTGTGCGGCCGTGAGTTCGCGGATTGGCGTGTCCGGGGTGAAACCCATGTGTTCGGCGACGCCTTCGAGCATGCGCGTGTACCACCCGGCGACGCTCGCTGTCTTCGACCACGGCTCAACCGCGCCCTCGTGGATCGACTTGGTGCGGTCCGGGATGATCAAGTCCGGGTCGACTTGTTTCTCGACGCCGAGGCCGGTGCATTTCGGGCAAGCCCCGTGCGGGCTGTTGAACGAGAATGTCCGCGGCTCGATCTCGCCGATCGAGGTCCCATCGTAGGCGCAGGCGAAGTGCTCGCTGAAGATTCGCTCCTCGTCGGCGGTTTCTCCGGGGCGAGCGGCCGTGGCGACGAGCATCGTGCCCTTGCCGACCTTGAGCGCGGTCTCGACGCTGTCGGCGATCCGGCTGGTCGCGGTCGCGTCTGTGCCGGGCGCCGGTACAACGAGCCGGTCGACGACGACATCGATGTCGTGCCGCTTGCGCTTGTCGAGAGCCGGGACTTCGTCGAGGTCCACGACGGCGCCGTTGATCCGGACCCGGACGAACCCGGCCTTCCGCGCTTCGTCGAGCATCCCGGAATGCTCGCCTTTCTTCGCGCGTGCCAGCGGCGCCAGCAGCAGCAGCCGCGAACCTTCGGGGTAGCTGAGCACCGTGTCCGTGATCTGTTGGACGGTTTGGCGTTCGATTGGGCGCCCGCACTGCGGGCAATGGGGCCGGCCGACCCGCGCCCAGAGAAGGCGCATGTAGTCGTAGATCTCGGTGACGGTGCCGACCGTCGATCGTGGGTTGTTCGAGGTCGATTTCTGGTCGATCGAGATCGCCGGGCTCAAACCGTCGATGTGGTCGACGTCCGGCTTTTCCATGAGCCCGAGAAACTGGCGGGCGTAGGCGGACAGCGATTCCACGTAGCGGCGCTGGCCTTCGGCGTAGATCGTGTCGAACGCCAATGACGATTTTCCGGAACCGGAGAGGCCCGTGATCACGACGAGCTTATCCCGCGGGATCCGGACATCGATGTTCTTGAGATTATGCTCGCGGGCGCCGCGCACGAAGATGTGGTCGAGAGGCACGTCGATCCGTCGTCAGGTGAATTTCGCCCGGCCGCCTGGCGTCTGGGCCGCCGTAGTATACTCGATAGAACGCCTGTTCGCTGAACCCTCGATGGTGGCGTGTCCTCCCCGTCGCGCCACCTCTCGGCCTTGTGGTAGTCTCGCCGCCATTCGTGATGCGGGGTTCGAGCTATGGACGACAACCCACAGGAGCCAGCCGGAGCGGCGTTGGTCACCCAGCTGAACGCGAGTCGCGCGGGCCTGTTCCCGTCACTGCTCGGCATGGACGTGATCGAGGCGGCGCCGGACCGGGTCGTTGCGATCGTGCGCGTGCGCGACGAACTCTGCACCGTGCCGGGGATTATGCACGGCGGCGCTGTCATGGCTTTCGCCGACACCCTCGGCGGTATGGGCACGTCGCTCAACCTGCCACCCGGCGCAGGGACGACCACGATC
>CAMAUF010000052.1 GCA_945861295.1 bacterium
CGCAGCTCGCGCACATAGCGCTCGGAGCGGCCGTTGGTCCGCTGCATGACTGGTGGCGCTGAGTTGGCGGCGGCGGTCGGCGGTGTCTACGTCCATCAACGCGCTGAACAGGACTTTGAGGGCGGGACTCGCGATCTCGAACATCCCAGGCTGCCCAGTTGCCATGGCTCACGTTCCGCGCGGTCCGAGGCCGGGACGCACGGTCATCACGAAACGATTCGCTGGTACGGCCCTAGTCTCGGTTGTAAAGTCCGTTTGACGGACCCTCATGGCTGGCCGGTGCGAATCCTGCCCTTCCGGCATGCGTGTGTCCGCGGGGAAGGGGCGTCTCTGTGGCCAAGCGCCGTCACGTCAAGCTTGTCCGCCGCGGGTCGGCGGCGACGAAGCGGTGGCACGAACACCAACCGTGGTGGGGACGCCTGCTCCGAAGGGCGCCGCGGACCCTCGACCTCATTGGGGCCGAGCTAACTCACGCCCAACTTTTCGGTGCCGATTTGCATGACGCTGCTTTGCTCAAGGCCAACCTCGCGCAGGCGAACCTCACCTCGGCTAACCTCACGGGTGCTCGATTAATTCGAGCAGTGCTGACTCACGCATCCTTGCGCAAAGCGGACCTTTCCGGGGCAACGTTTGAGCATGCCGATCTACGCAACGTCGACCTAAGCGAGGCGCGCTCTCCGTCCGCGCCGGTTTCGTTCGAAAAGGCGGACCTGCGAGGAGGAGACTTAACCGACAGCTGTTTGCGACGGTCTAATTTCCGTGATGCAGATCTCCGGCGAGCGACGCTTTCGCGCGCCGACCTAAGCCAATCGGACTTGGCTGGTGCGGATCTCCGTTGGGCGGACTTGAGCTTCGCCGACCTAAGCCGTTGCAGCCTCGTCGGCGCGGACCTTCGGGGGCTATCCTACAGGGCCTCGTTTTGGATAGGGCGCAACTTGCCTTCGGACACATAGATGCTGGAATTCGGCAAGCGCACGGCCTCGACGAGGTCATCCATCTCGGCCCAACGTGGTTCGACGCCAGATTGCTCGTAGCGCCGTCGCTCCCGCCGATATTTCTTCGTGGCGTGGGAGTTTCTCGCGCAATTATTGACCTTCTAGGAACCATTGACGAGACAGAGACCGGCGTCGGTTCTTGTATAGTATACGACAATTGGTACAAGGCAAGTCCATTATCTGACAGACTCTGCCAAGACCTATCGGATTTGAACGTGAACTCTTGGCACGGATACTGGCGAGGAACGCTCGATGGTAGAGTGGTCGTTAGAAATCATTCGGTGATCATAATCTTAGACAAATCGATTGGCCAATTAACGACTTGCGACTACTGCGAGTTTGTTGACGAGCTGTTGAGCCGTCCGTTGGAGCATCTTGGCGTCATTCTTGTCTCGGAGGATGAATGGCTATTCAATGCCGACCACAATTGGGCCAGACAGATTCGAGAACGGTATCCTGTGATAAATCTCACTCACTGGCAACGCCCAGACGAATATACGTCCGTTCTTCAGGAAATTCTTTCACTTCTCGCGGGTCACTACAAGAGTGGCGGCACAAGGAACGTCCGCCGGATGCGCAGGTCCAGAGCTACATGACAGCAACTGCGGGATCTGGCTGGCCACCGATGAACGCAGCGATCGCACCGTCCTGAGAGATTTTGATGCCCAGACCCATTCTTGAGAGTGCGATCGCGGCGGCTCTGCGCCCGCCGCCGGTGCTGCCGCCAGGGATCTTTAGGATCGCTCCTACTGCAAGGAACTGTCCTTCCTGGTCCAGCAAGGTTGCCCCATCAATCGCTAGCAACTCCGCCCGTGTGCGCCGGTCCAGGTGCTGAAACGCATGCGCTTGCGTTACTGAGGCGATGGTCCGTGCCTTTATCGAAGTGCTTTCCATCCGGTCGTCGACTCGCGGGACAAAGTCATGCCACGCGCTTTTCCTAACGAACTCGTTGAGCACGACCCCGATGCAGCCACCGGTTCTCGCGAAGGACACGTCGAGACATGTCTGGTACACCGCACGGCGAAGCTCGCGATTGTTCTTCGGCTTCAGCAGCTGCGTGATTACCGGTTCGTGAGTGAGGAAGTACCATCGGCCTGAGCGTCGCGAGAAAACCAGTTGGCCGTTGGCGAAGACCATGAGCTCGCCCAGCCGGTTCAGGGCTACGGCAACCTTGCCGTCGTTCGCCCACTCGGCGACCGCCGATTGGCGGAGCGGTGCGTTGGTCGAAGCGAGCGAGTCGGAATCCAAGCACCGGTAGCCAACAACCTCTGCTTGGCCGTTGACAACGAGTAGGGTGTCAAATCCGTTGCTGAGTACGGCCGCGAAGTCCTCCCTTATGATTTGTTCCAACGTCACACCCGCACCGATTGCGGTTCCGTCAATCCCAATCGCCGCGGAGATGCGACCTCCTTCGTACAAGCGTGCAGCCCACGCCTCCAGGGCATTGACCACGCGTACAACGGTGGATTCGAGCGCGTAGCCAGCGACCGATTTCGCGACGATGGCCGACTGGAGCCCGGCGAGCAGGGTCGCCCCGTAGGGCTTGTCCAGAGCCTGTTCGACGTCTGCGAGAGCTTCAGTGAACGCGCGAACCAGAGTGAGTTCGGAGATCCGTCCTTCACCTCGTTTGTCAAAGATCTGATTCCGCGTAAGCACCAAGCGGAAGTGATCTGTTTTGGCCAGCCGAAACGCGATCCGTTGCGGATTCAAGAACGCAGTATTCTTCATCCCTGGACCCGCGAGTTGGCCTTCCCCCTCGATGCGTGAGGAGGCGACGAGCGGCACCAAGTACTCATTCGCGAGTTCTCGGAGGCGCGGTTCCTGCACTAAAGCTCCCCCGTCCGCCCCGCGTCATTGGGGCCGGTCGCGAGCATCAGGGAGAACGCGGCTAGCGACAACTCGAGCCGATAAGTCGGCCGCGAGAGCGGTGTCTTCTTGGCCGTTCAGAGCAGTCTGCGAAAGCTCGTCCGTCGAGAGATCAGCCTCGAGAAGAAGCCTCGTCAGGAGCGAGGGATGAATCGTGCGTCCGCTATGCAGCGGAACGACGACCGTCCGGCCGCCAGGCGCCACATACTTCGCATGGCTCCCGGCAACGGAAACGCGCTCGAACGCTGCCCGGCCGATGGCCTGGATGAACTCATCCGCCGTGATCCTGGGAAGGCGGCTCACACGCCGACGGCCACACGCTGAACCCCAACAAATTCCTGCAGGGGGAAGTCCGGGTCATCCTCCAGGCAGAGGGCGATGACTTCTCGCATGTTCGCCGTCAGCTCTTCCATGGTGGCGCCCTGGGTATGCGCGCCACGGAGCCCGTGTATCGACCCAACCAGCCAGCCGTCCTCATCCGACGATCATCATGAACTTTCGTTGCATGGGCCAAGCATAACCAGCCGCGCCCGCCCCTACCAGTTGCCGGCGAGGTCACGCTTGCCCTCGCGGCTGGCGAACGCGGCGTGGTTGAGGATGTTCCGCTCCATCGACGACACCGCCAGCGCCGACCGCGCCGCGTAGATGGCCGCCCGCTCCTCATGCGCCGCCTTGTCCTCCGGCGCCGCAATCACCGCGAACTCGATCAGGTGGCTGGCAAGACGCAGGTTTCCGGCCGTGTGCAATTCGGCTGCCCGTGCGACCACCGCAGCCACGCCCCCGGCCAACGCGACCCATGCTTCGGCCTGCTCGCGGCGGGGAGCGGGCAGCAGGTTGTCGGGCTCGTTGTCGTACCAGCCGCCGTACAGGCGCCAAACGTTCCGCACCAGGAACTGCGGATGGTCGTAGACAGGCCGCAGGTACGGCTTTTCCATCAGGTGCGCCGGGATTTCGACTTCGTGGATGACCCGGTCGAGATTGGCGCCCGTATTCATCAGCGCCAGCACCTGGCCTTCGACGCTTTCGAGGAGTTCGGCGGTGTCGGTCAGCGCCGCCGCAACCCGGTCCGCGCCAAAGATCGGCAGGCCGTGGCCCGGCGTCATGATCTCCGCGCCAAGCGCCGCCATCTCGCGCAACGCTACGGCCCATTCGCCGCAGTACCGCTGCACCTTTTGCGGGTTGCCGGCGTTCGGCACGGCCCAGATGAAGAGGTCGCCCGGCGCCAGCAATTTGCGCTCCGGCACCCAGGTCCAAGTGGCGTCGTCCGTCTCGCCGCGCGCGTGACTCAGCTCGAACGTGCACTCGCCGACGCGGAAGTTCAGCTTCCGGTCGTAAGTGACGTCTGGGTAACGGTATTGCGATGGCCACTGGAACCGCGTCTGAGGGAGCGCGAACTGGCGTAGGTTGATGGCGGTGTTCCAGCCGAGGGTCTTCTTGTAACGGTCGAACGCCGTGGGGATGCCGCTGTGGGCGTAGACCGCCGGCGCCCGTTGGCCTCGCTCGCGAGCCTCGGCCTCGAACGGGGCCGTCCCAAAGATGTGGTCGACGTGGTGATGCGAGTACACGGCCGCCGCCAGCGGCGCTTCCGGCCGCCAGGCACGGACCTGGGCATGGAGAGGCGCCGTGTCCTGGGCGGTGCCGGTGTCCAACATGACCAGCCCGTCGCCCGTGTCGATGGTGTTGGCGCTGGCGATCCCTTTGTACACCAGCAGCCCCGGCGCAACCTCCTCGGCCTCGGGCATCCTGGCGTGGACAGGGTGAAACTCCAGGGTCGTCGCATCGCCGTTCCAGAGGCGTTCGGCTAGCTCGCGAATGCTGGGCATTGGTTGCTCCTCTCGGTCGTGCGCGAAGTCTACTCCGCCAAGTCGCCGGGGTTCGCCGAGGTTCCCGAATGCGAGACTGACTGCCGCCCCCTTAGGCGACACCCTCGGGCCGTACCATCACCGGCGGCGCCATGCGGGCGACCTGTTCCGCCGCCACGGGCCGCATCGCACCGCCTTCGAGCCAGAACAGCCGATCGGCGTGGCCGGCGCTGCGATAGTCGTGTGTCACCATCAGGACAGGGATGGCCAGGTCGCGGCTCAGCGCCTTCAGAAGGTTTACCAGCTCAGTGGCGCGCTCGTAGTCGAGGTTGGCCGTCGGCTCGTCGGCGAGGATGAGCTTGGCGTCGCTGGCGAAGGCGCGAGCGACCGCCACGCGTTGCTGTTCGCCGCCGCTGAGCCGCTTGGGCAGCTCGTTGGCGCGATGGCCGAGGCTGAGCATGTCGAGCAGGCCCTTGGCGCGTTCGCGCGCGTGGCGGCCCCGGTAGCCCTTCAGCTCGAGCATGTATTGGACGTTTTCAAGCGCCGTCAGCGCGGCCAGCAGGTTGTAGCTTTGGAAGATGAACGCGACCTTCTCCCGGCGCACGACGGCCAACTGGGATTCGTTCATCTTCTCGATCTGGGTTCCGTCGATCTCAACCGTGCCGCTCGTCGGGCGTTGCAGTGCCCCGGCGATCGTCAGCAGCGTCGTCTTGCCCGAGCCCGATGGGCCGAGCAGGGCCACCATCTCCTGGGCTCCCAACTCGAAGTCGACCGCCTGCAGCGCGACCACCTTGCGCTCGCCAAGACTGAACTCTTTCGTGACCTGGACCAGCTTGAGGATGCTCATTTCGTTACGCCTTGAAGACCGAGAGTGTGTCGATACGCAGGATGCGTTGCATGGGAAGGAAGCCGGCCACGAGGCTCATCAACCCGGTCGCGACCAGGATCAGTCCAATGTCCTGCCAGCGGAACAAGGTCGCGACTTGTGGGATGAAGAGCTGGGCCACGGCCGAGACGAAATACGCCCCCACGACCCCGAGCGCAAAGCCGGCCGCTCCACAGACGAGGCTTTGCTCGAAGACGACGCGGAGCAGGCCCGTGCCCGGCACGCCCAGCGCCTTGAGGACGCCGAACTCCCGTTCCTTTTCGATGACCGCCGTGTACACCGTGAGGCCCACCACAATCGTGCCGACGATCACCGCCATGATGACAATCACGAGCAAGATTGGCAGGACGCTCCGCTGGAGCACCTTTTGGCTGTTGCTCGCGAAAATGCCCGCGGAGATCGCGGTCACGCCCGGGACGGCATCGACCCGAGCACGCACCGCCTCGACGTCTGGGTCATCGGTGCTGATCAGCGCGAAGTTCACGACCGCCCCGAGTCCGACAAGGATGCGCGCCTCTTCGAGGTTGACGAACGAAAGCTGGGCTAACACGAGATTTCCGCCCGTCGAAATCCCAATGACCTTAAGCGTGCGCAGGCCGGCGCTGACTTCGTCGCCCACG
Source organism: bacterium (assembly GCA_945861295.1). GTDB lineage: Bacteria > Chloroflexota > Dehalococcoidia > Tepidiformales > Tepidiformaceae > CAMAUF01. The sequence goes on from CAMAUF010000052.1 coordinate 6,170, forward strand.
TCCAAGCCCGAAGTCCGCGCCAGGACGTCGTCGATCACGATCTCGCCGATCTTGGGCGTCCCTGAACCCTTCTTGACGTGGACGGGCCCGCCCGAACCCTCAGGGTTATGTCCAAGAATATACGAATCCCAGCGCCCATCCGCGGTGCGGAGCTTCATCGGGCGCCCGACCAGTTCGTCGACCTTCGTCACGCCCTTGGTTTGCTGGACCTCGATCAGCGTTGTCCGGAAAAACAGCGATGGCGTGAAGAAGCTATCGGCCCCATCGCCGACGACCCAGATCTGCGCGTCCGTATCGCGGATGTACGTGACCAGTTCCTCGCTCCAGCCGCGATAGAGGCCGACCACGAAGGTCAGCAGTAGGGTCGCGACAGCGACCCCCAGGACCGAGAAGAGCGTCCGCATCTTCCCCGCGGCGAGATTCCGGATTGCGACGGACATCGTTGGTCGTTTCATGCTTTGAACACCGAAAGCGCATCGACGCGCCGGATCCGTTGGGCGGGGACGAAGGAGGCGAACACGCTCATCCCCAGCGCGCCCACAAAAACGAGCGCCGCATCTGAGGGATAGAGGGCGATGACGAACTGAGGCACCGCCGCGGTCGTGACCTGGGCGGCGATCACGGTCGCGATTTCGCCAACCACAAAGCCTGCCAAGCAGGCCACCAGCGCCTGCTCCGCGACGACGCGCATGAGCCCGAAGCCCGGCGTCCCAAGCGCCTTGATCACGCCGAACTCGCGCTCCTTCTCGAGGATCGAGGTATAGACGGTCAGCGCCAGCACCAGCGTCCCGACGAGGAACGCCAGGATCAGGATGATGACCAGGATGGGGACGATGCTCTGGCGCAACGCCGCACGGCTGCCGTCGGCGAACTCCGAGGAGACGAAGGCATTGATCGCCGGGACGGTGGCGTTGATTTCGGCGGCCAACGCCTCGGGCTCGACGCCGGGTTTGGCCCGCACCAGCGTCAGGTTGACGTTGTTCTTCGGCGATGCCGAGGCGGCCAATTCCTCTGGGAGCTTGGCGGCGTCGATCGCCGCTTGGACCATGCCCTGCATTTGGTCCGCCGAAACGAAGCCGATTTGGGCGAAGACGACGTTTCCGCCGGATGAGATGCCGACGACCTTCAGTGGCTCGCCCGCCACTTCGACCGTATCCCCGACGCCCACGCCCGCCAGTTCAGAGAGAACCTTATCCAAGATCACTTCGCCCGGGCCTGGCGCGCCGCTCCCCTTGATCAGCTTGGTCGGTCCGCCAGGCTGACCCTCAATGAACCCAACCAGCCAGGTGTCGAAGCCCTCGCCCCTGGCGATCAGCTTGACTGGGCGGTATCGGACGATAGTCGCCTGTTCGACCCCTGGCACTTCGCCGATCTTGCGCGCGAAGGTCATGTTATAGAACCCGGGCGTGAAGAAGCTTTCGCTGCCGCGCGCCGAAACCCAGACGTCGGCGTCCGTGTCGTCGATGTAGCGCCCCAGTTCATCGTTCCAGCCGCGATACAGCCCGAGGATAAATTGCAAGAGCAAGACCGCCACAGCGACGCCGCCGACCGAAAACGCCAGGCGCACCTTGCCTGTGCGCATGTTGCGGAGGCCGATCGATAGGGTCATGTCCACCTTCGCCTGGCGCGCTCGCCGCGTCGTGAGCGCAGATGATAACCGTACCTTGGCGTTCCGCGTAGCCCGGTTCTGTGACCTGGTTCACACTCGACGTTCGAGGAGGGCTGGAAATGCGGATCGGCCTCATGGTTGAAGGGCAGAACGGGCTCACCTGGGAACGCTGGCTGCACATCCTCCGGTTGGCGGAGCGGCTTCAGTTCCCCAGCCTCTTCCGCTCGGACCACTTTTTTATTGGCCCGCAGCAGGATTCGCTGGAGGCATTCCTCTCGTTCGCGGTCGCCGCGCACGAAACCAGCACGATCCGCTTCGGCCCGATGGTCACGCCGGTGACCTTTCGGTCGCCCGTGGATGTTGGCCGGATGGCTGCCCAAATCGACGTCCTCTCGGAGGCACGCTTCGTCCTAGGGCTCGGCGCTGGCTGGAATGAGGCCGAACACAAGGCCTACGGCGTCCCCTTCCCGCCGATCAGGGAGCGCTTCGACCGCCTCGACGACGCCATCGGCCTCATGCGGGCGCTTTGGGGCGCCGGGCCGGCAGACCATGCCGGGCCCTTCTACCAGCTTGCGGGCGCGCAGTGCCTGCCCAAGCCGACCCGCGGCGCCGTGCCGATCCTGATCGGCGGCGGCGGCGAAAAGCGGACGCTCAAGCTCGTCGCCAAGTACGCGGACGAGTGGAACGGCGTCAATCTCACGCCGGAAACGTTCAAAGCCAAGCTCGCCGTGCTTGAACGCCACTGCGAGGCGATTGGACGCGACCCCGCCACGATCGCCAAGTCGATGATGGCCTTCGCCCTCGTCGGCCCAGACGAGCGCGCGCTCGACGCCGCCACGACTCGGCTGATGGGCATGTTCGGCGCCCCGGCGGGCACGACGCCGGCGCAGTTCCGGGCTGGGGCGAAGCAGCGCGGCATGCTGGCCGGCACCACAGACGAGGTCGTCGACCAGCTTGGACGTCTCGCCCGCTTGGGTATGTCGGAGGTCCAATTCCAGCACTTTGATTTTCAGTCGGACGCCGTGCCGGAGTACCTTGCCGCCGAAATCGCCCCACGCGTCCGCGGGCTGTAGGCGGATGGCCGGCCAGTCAGCGCCCGAGGTCGTTCGCCTGCGTCACAATGGCGTCGCGCTTGAGGTCGCAGTAGTCCGCTCGTCGGCCCGTCATGCGTCCTACGCCCTGCAGGTGCTTGAAGGGGGCGAAGCCATTGTCCGCGTGCCGCTCCGCACGCCGAAACGCGATGTCCAAACCTTCGTCGAGTCGAAGGCGGCCTGGCTCGCCGCGGCCCTCGAGCGCGTCGCCGCCCGTCCCCCGGTGGAGGAGCCGGGGGACATGGACGGCGCCATCATCCCAATCTGGGGCGTCGACCATACGATAAAGGTGCTGCTGGCGATCGGTCGCCCCAGGCCGAAGGTCACCGTCGACGACACGAAGCTGGCGGTGATGGTCGGCATCATGGACGCGCCTGGACGGGTCATCGCGCGTTGGCTGGCGGCGCAGGCCGTCCCGCGCCTTCGGGCCCTCGTGGACCAGTGGTCCCCAGCCGTTGGCGTCTCGCCGGGCGCAGTCCTCGTCCGCGAGCAGAAGACGCGTTGGGGCAGCTGCGCCCACGATGGCTCGATCCGCTTCAACTGGCGGCTCGCGCTGCTGGACCCGTGGGTCGTCGAGGGCGTCGTCGTCCACGAACTCTGCCACCTGTTGGAAGCGAACCACGGGCCAGCCTTCTGGGAACACGTCGTGCGCGCCCAACCCGACCACATGGCGCGTCGCAAACGGTTGCGCGAAATCGAAAAGGCTGGGCTCCCGAACCTGCTCTGAGCGCCCATCATTGACACTCCGGCGGGCATTGACACTCCGGCGGGCGCCTGTAGTCTCGCGCCAATCCGTTCGGAGGCGCGCCATGTCGAGCAGTTGGGATACGAAACCGCACCCCGCCTA
>CAMAUF010000053.1 GCA_945861295.1 bacterium
AACTCGACAAAGTCCGCCGCGTGCGGGCGCAGCTCGACGGCCTGAGTTCGGCCGCGTCGATCATGGTCGACGGCGGCGTGAACGCCGGCAACGCGGCGCGTTGTGTTGCCGCCGGCGCTTCGATCCTGGTTTGCGGGAGTTCAGTCTTCAACACCCAGCGCACGCCGCAGGAGAGCCTGGCGGAACTCCGCTCGGCTCTGGGATGATCGCGCGCGGACGAGCGTGGTCGCTACCGATCCTTGACGAGCGTGCGGAGGCAACGGGTGCAGACGTTGAGCCGTTGGCGGATGCCGCCGAAATCAACGCGATGCTTGCCGACGTTCGGCTTGAACGTCCTGCTCTTGTGGACGGCTTTCCGCTCCCAGCGTCCGCCGTGTGTATGCCGGATGTGCCGGCCGAACATAGTCGTCTTTTCGCAAATGTCGCAGGCGCCAGATGCCACGCGGGTAACCCTGTTTCTCTAGTCGTGAAGGCAGATGGTAGCAGGCAACGGCCCTTGCGGCCAAACTACCGAAATGCCCACGAACGAACTCGACGGCGCCCGGCTCCTGCATGCCTTGCGGGCCGCCGCCGGCCACCTCACGCTCCGTGCCGCCGCCATCGACGCCATTAATGTGTACCCCGTGCCGGACGGCGATACCGGCTCAAACATGGCGGCAACCCTGCGCGAAGCCGTCCGCGCGGCCGAGGGCGTCCCCGCCGGCGCCGGGGCGGGCGAAATCCTGACGGCATTGGCCACGGGCGCGCTCTACGGCGGGCGCGGCAACTCTGGGGTCATCCTCTCACAGGCCCTCCGCGGCATCGCCGCAGCGGCCGGAACGAGCACGACCATCGGAGCCTCAACACTGCGCGACGCCCTCGCAGCCGCCGCAACGATGGCCTACCGCGCCGTGGCCACTCCCGTCGAAGGCACGATGCTCACCGTTTTACGCGCGGCAGCCGAGGCCGCACGAGGCGACACGATCGAGGCCGTGCTGGAATCCGCGACGACTGGCGCTGAAGCCGCCGAGGCCGCGACACCAGCGTTGCTGCCGGCCCTGGCCGAAGCCGGGGTGACCGATGCCGGCGGTGAGGGCATTTGCACCATCCTCCGCGCCCTCGCCGCCGCGATCACCGGCGAGCCGCTTGGCCTGGAAGAAGCGGGACCCCGAGCGCCGCTGACATTCGCCGGGACAAGCGGCCACGAGCGCGACGCTTTCGGCTTTTGCACCGAGTTCCTCGTCGAGGCCGCCGCCGTGCCCATCGACCTTGACGCCCTCCAGGCCTGGCTTAGGCCGCCGGAGTATCGTTCCGTAGTCGTCGTGGGCGACGCCGAGGTCGCTCGCGTGCATGCCCACACCGCCACGCCGCAGGCTCTGCTCGATCATGCAGCGGGTTGGGGCGCCCTCTCGCGCGTGAAAGTCGAGGACATGGCCGCGCAGCACGTCCGGTTCGCGCAATCGGGCAGCGGCGCCGGCGCACGGGTGGCGCTCCTCGCGCTCAGTCCGGGCGAAGGATTCGACACGGTGTTCCAAAGCCTCGGGGCGCGGACGCTGCGGCTCGACGCTGTTGCGAAGCCATCGGCTGGCGACCTGGCGGCGGCCGCCGACGCCCTTCTCTCGGCCGACGTGCTGCTCTTGCCGAACCATCCCAACGTCCTCATGGCGGCGGAGTTGGCGGCGAGTCTCACGCGCTGCACGCTCACGGTGATACCGTCGCGATCGGTGACCCAGGGGATCGCCGGGACCCTCGCCTTCGATGCCGCGGCAGACGCGCCAGTAAACGCCACCCGCGTCAGCGAAGCCCTGAGGCGCGTCCGTACTGTCGAGGTCACCACGGCGGCCGCGGACCGCTCGGCGGATGGGCTCGCCGTCTCTGCCGGGGACGCGATCGCCTTTGTCGACGGCAGACTCGTCGCGAAGGCGGCGACGCTCAAGGCGGCGCTCGAATCTGGGCTAATTTCGGCCGGAGCGCCTGGAGCGCTCGTCACGCTCTACTTCGGCGCGGGCGTGAGCGAGTCGGACGGGCGCCGGCTGGGCGAGGCCCTCCTCCGCGACCTGCATGCGGGCGACATCCAAGTCCTCCCTGGCGGCCAGGAGCTTTACCCATACATCGCCTCGGTCGAGGCGTGATAGTACAGTCGTGATCAATCGGCCTCAGAGGAGGCAAGGAGATTTCGATGAAGACACCGACTTGGCGGGGCCTACAGTTCATGCTTGCGGGGATCGTCGTGACCAGCACGGCCGGCCTGGCGGCTTGCGGCGGGGACGACGACGACCCGACCCCTTCGGCGACCGTAAGAACCTCGACCGCACAGGCAAGCGCGAGCGCGACGGTGCCCAAGCCCGCGGGCGTCACAATCGCGGACAACAGCTTCTCCCCAGGCACGGTGACTATCGCCAAGGGCGGCACCGTGAGCTGGACCTGGAGCGGCCGGAACCCGCATTCCGTCCAGGGCACCAGTTCGAACGCCAAGGATAAGTTGAAGTCGCCCCAACTGACGGGTAGCGGCGCGTTCGAGACCAACTTCAACGACGCCGGGACCTATGAGTACCAATGCGGCGTACATGGGGCCGCGATGACCGGCAAAATCGTCGTCCAATAAGTCCGCACGACCCAGCAAAGCGATGAGGCCGCCCAAAATGGGCGGCCTCATGCGTTGCTGTGCCAGGCCTCTTGTTACTGTCCCGCAGCGGGCACGCCTGAAGCATCAGTGGCCGCCGGTGGCGAACCCCCTGGGGCCGGCGCGCCTTGCGCGCCCTTGAAGTCCCGGCGCAGCGGAACCTCCGGGATGAAGAGGCAGAGGACGACCGCTAACACAGCGATGATCGTAGCGACCGTGAAGATGTCGCGAATGCCCTTGGCGACCGAGAAGGTCTGGGCGTCGGTCGCCGATTTGAGCAGCGCCTCGCCATCCGGAAGCTGAAGCACGGCGGCCGAAGCTTGGGCGAAGGCGCCCTGGTTGAGCCGGAAGGTCGGGTCCTGGAAGCTTTCGACCAGTTGCGGGCCTAGTGCCGCCTGCTGTTCCGGGTTCAGGCGGGTATCGAATTCAGCCTCATACGACCGCGTCAGCATCGCGGCGAAGATCGCCACGCCAAAGACGCCGCCAATCTGCCGGAAGAACTGGTTCGCCGAGGAAGCGACGCCGAGGTACTGGTACGACACCGAGTTCTGGGACGTGAGCGAGAGGGTCGGCATCACGAGCCCGAAGCCGACGCCGAGGACGACCATCATGCCACTGATGTGCCACCGCGGGACATCGACATCGAGTGTCCGCAGCATCAGCATGGCGACGAGGATGACGCAGGCCCCGGCCACGGTTTGGATGCGATAGCGGCCGGTGCGCGCGATCATCTGGCCGCCGAAGATGCTGGCGACGAGCAGCCCGAGCGATTGCGGCGTCGAAATCAGCCCCGACGCCGTCGCGGAGGCGCCGAGCGCCGTTTGCACAAAGATGCCGAGATACTGGAGCGCCCCCATCATCCCGATGCCCATGACGAGCACCACGCCGTTCGCGATCAGGAAGGTGCGGTTCTTGAAGAGGAAGAGCGGCAGGATCGGTTCTGGGTGACGCTTCTCCTGGAAGATGAAAGCGCCCGTGAGGATGAGGCCACCTGCGAGCAAGCCGGTGATCTGCGGCGAGCCCCAGGCGTACTTCTTTCCGGCCCACTCAAAAGCGAGCAGGACGACGACTGCGGCCACCGCCAAAATGATGGCGCCGAGGTAATCGATCTTGGGACGGCGGATCGTCTTGCGGGAAGGCAGGTTAAACCAGATCGCCGGGATGGCGGCGAGGATGAAGGGGACGTTGACGATGAACACCCAACGCCAGCCGCCGTGGTCCGTCAGGAAGCCGCCGACCGTTGGTCCAAGAATAGCGGCCAACGAGAAGACGCCCGTAAAGAGGCCCATGTATTTGCTGCGCTCCGCCGGGGAGAAAATGTCGCCCACGGCCGTAAACACGGACGCCATAAGGATGCCGCCGCCGATCCCCTGGATGGCGCGGTAAATGATGAGACTCTCCATGTTCGTCGCCAGGCCGCAGAGCACCGACGACACAAGGAAAATCCCGAGTCCGGCGAGGATGAAGACCTTGCGCCCGAAAATGTCGGAGAGCTTGCCGACCAGTGGCACGACAACGGTCGAGGCGAGCATGTAGCTGGTGAACAGCCAGGAGAGGAGGTGGAAGCCGCCAAGGTCGGCCAGGATCCGCGGCGTCGCCGTCGACACGACCGTCATATCGACAGCGGACACGAACATGGCGAGCATGAGGCTCGTCAGCAACAGCCAAAGTTGGCGGCGAGTGAGTGTCTCGGAGAGCGGCCGAAATTCTACGGTTGGATGCACGGGGGCCTACCAGACATTGACGTGAACGTCAGGATTGCGGCCAGCGTAGCAGATCGTTAACGAGAAGCGAAATATTCGCGTCACTGACCGCCGCTGGCGACCTGCGGACCGGGGAGCGGCCCGGCTGCCCCGTGCTGGGCGACCGGCTGTGGCGCCCTCGTCCTGCGTAACGGCACGTCCCGTAGCGCGAAGGCAAAGGCCAAGGCGAGCCCGACGAGGATTGCCCCGCCAATGAAGATCCGGGCGACCGCCGTGGCAACGGCTTCGCGTTGAGCCTTCGTTGCTATCCCGAGGATTGCCTCACCATCGGGCAGCGCCCGCACCTCGGCCTGAACGCGCGTGAAGACGCGCTGGTTCAACGACAGGGTTGGGTCGAGGAATTGCTCGTACGTGGCGGGGGGAAGGGCGGCCCGGGCTTCGGCGGGCACCTTCGCCTCAAAGGCCGACTCGTAGGAAGTCGCCAAGACGACGCCGAAAATCGCCGCGCCGAGGACGTTGCCGATCTGCATGAAGAACTGACGAGAACTCGTGGCGACGCCCATGAATTGCGGGCTAACAGCATTCTGGATGACCAGCGACATGGTGGGCATCACGAGCCCGGAGCCGAACCCCACGACCATCATGATCCCGGCGATTTGCCACGTCGGCTGCCCGACATGGAGTTGCGTCAGGGCCGCGGTCGCGCCGAGGGTGACGATCAGACCAATGATCGTCTGCGTCCGGTACTTGCCTCTCCGGGCGACAATTTGGCCGCCGATCACGCTCGTGAGCAACATGCCGAGCGACTGTGGCGTCGTCACCAGGCCCGAAGCCGTGGCCGACGCGCCCAGCGACGTCTGGACAAACGTCGGCAGGTATTGGATGGCGCCGAAGCCGCCAGCGCCGAGCGCCACCACGAGCATGTTGGCGACCCAAAACTCGCGGATCTTAAAGAGGTGCAGCGGCATGACCGCTTCGGGGTGACGGCCCTCCTGGGCGATGAAGAGGCCAACGAAGAGGGCCGACGCGGCGAAGAGGCCCAGCGTCTCCGGCGCGGACCAGCCGAAGGCCTTCTGGGCCCAAGAAAGGGCGAGCAGCAACGCGGTCGTGGCGACGGAAAGCAGGATGGCCCCGAGGAAGTCGATGCGCGGCGCCGGGCCCGTCCGCTTTCGCGACGGCAGGTGAATGCTGATCATCGTGATCGCGAGGATGGCCACGGGCACGTTGACCAGGAAGCACCAGCGCCAGCCCACGTGGTCGGTGAGCAGCCCGCCGATGGTCGGCCCGGAGACGCTTGCCATCGCGAAGGTGCCTGTAAAGAGGCCCATGTATTTGCCGCGTTCGGCGGGCGAGAAGAGGTCGCCGAGGGTCGAGAAGACGCTGGCCATGATCATGCCGCCACCGATGCCTTGGATGGCGCGGGCGCTGATCAGCACGAGCATCGACGGTGCCAGGCCGGAGGCGATGGAGCCGATCATGAAGATGGCGATGCCGCCGATCATGAACGGCTTGCGGCCGTAGGTGTCGGACAGCTTGCCGGTGATCGGCGTCACCACCGTTGATGTCAGCAAGTAGATCGTAAAGACCCAGGAGAGGAGTTCGAAGCCGCCAAGGTCCGAAAGGATGCGCGGCATCGCCGTCGAGACGACCTGCTGGTTCATGGCGCTGACGAACATAGCGAGCATCAGCGTGGCCATGAGCAGCCAGAACTGGCGCGGCCCCATGAGTTCGCGGGTTGGGCGCGGGATCGCCGATGGTGTCACGCGAGAGTCCTACCCTTCCGTCAACGTTAGGGTGACTCTACGCGAATAGTTTGGAGATCGCAAACGACTTGGGACGCCCGGCGCCGGTTAGGAGGCCGTTGGCATGACCCGGCGTTCCTTGATGCGGGCCGCCTTGCCCGTCAGGCCGCGCAGGTAGTAGAGGTTCTTGCGGCGGACCTTGCCGTGGCGCATCACCTCGACCTTGTCGACACGTGGGCTGTTGACGGGGAAGGTGCGCTCCACGCCGACGCCGCTCGCGATCTTCCGCACGGTGAAGTTCGAGACGATGCCCTTCATCCGCTTGCGGATGACGACGCCTTCGAAGACCTGGATGCGCTCTTTGTCGCCTTCGACGACTTTGGCATGGACGCGGACCGTATCGCCGGTGCCGAACGCGGGGATATCGGTGCGCAGCGGCGCCTGGTTCAGTGAGTCAAGTTCGTAAGCCATGGGAGTCGTCCTCGGAGCGTTGAAGCAGATGGTCAGTAACCTGTGAAGGATACCGTACGACGCCCTAAGCGCCAAAATGTGGGATTCGGGCCAGCGCCGCCCCGAGCCAGACGGCCCCGAGCCCCAAGGCCACGCTCAGTACGACGTTGCCGCCTGCCCGCGCGGCGTCGCCGGCCTTGAACAGGTCGTACGTCTCCCAGCCGAAGGCGCTGAAGGTCGTAAAGCTGCCAAGAAACCCGGTCACGAGCAGCAAGCGCGCTTCGCGCGAGAGGTAATCGCGCTGCTCACCCAGGCTCAGCAAGAAGCCGATCGCGAGGCAGCCCACAACGTTGACGGCGAGCGTCCCCCAGGGGAAGCCCGGCCCGGTCGCTTCCTGGACAACGCGGCCGAGGAAGTAGCGGAGCGGCGCCCCGACCACGGCGCCAGCGACGATATACGCGTAGGTCATCGGCCGGTGCTGCCGTGGCCGCCCGCCCCACGCCCAGTCTCCGAAAGTTCGAGGGCAACCACCAGCTCCGCCGCGAAGAGCCGGACGAGGACGAGCTGGGCGATGCGGTCGCCGTGACGCACGGTGTGGCGAATGCCAGGGCCGATCGCGTACAGCGTGATCAGCAGCTCGCCGCGGTAGTCGCTGTCCAGCGTGCCAAACGTCGCGAGCACGCCCTGCTTGGCCAGCCCGCTGCGAGGCCGAAGCTGCGCGTCCACATCGTGCGGCACCTCCATGGCGATCCCGGTGGGGATGATCACCGGCGCTTGGCCGACCTCGATGTCCCCTTGGAGGCAGGCGTAGACGTCGAAGCCGGACGACCCAGCCGTCGCCCGCTCCGGGAGACGCGCGCCCTCGCGCAACAGCTTTACCTTGATCGTGCCGAGGTCGCTCATTCGGACGGGACCGCGAACAGCGAGAGATGACTGGGGTGTGCGCCATCGTGAAAGACGACGTTGGTCGCGACGACGTACTGCCCGTCGGTCGCGATCAGGTTGCCGGTGTTCGTGTTGCGGTCGAACCGCGGAAAGTTTGAGCTGCTGACCTCGATCCGGATGCGGTGACCGGCACGGAAGAGGTTCGCCGTTCCGCCAAGGTCGATCTCCAACTCGACCGGTTCGCCCGGCCGGAGAAGCGAGACGCGGTCGAAGCCGTCCCGGTATCGCGCCCGCACGATACCGTCGCAAAGGTTCCAGGCCGTCCCGCCGGGTTCGAGGTCGACCAGTTTCGCCGTGAAGTCGGTGTCGAGGGCCGAGCTGGCGGCCCAAATTCGCAGCGAAACAGGCCCGGCCACGAGCAACTCGCGCTCCAACGGCGCCGTCGTATAGCAGAGCACGTCCGGCCGTCGCTCCACCTCTCGCTGGTCGAATGGGCCGGGCGGCACGTCTGAGGGGCTCGGAAACAGCGGCCCGCCGACGGTGGGACAGGGATTGAGCGGGTCGTAGATGAACGGGTCAGGGCGCTCGGCCGATGGCGGCTCCGCGGAAAGCCCGCCGTCGCCGGCCGCTGTCGCCGCGGCGCCGTTGGAGTGCAAGTAGAGTCGCAGCGACGCCGCTTCCGGCGGAGGCCAGGAGTCGAACTCCTTCCACTGATTCGCCCCCATGACGAACAGGCGGACAGGCTTGTCGCGCTCGACACCGTTCGGCGCGTCCTTCAGCCAGTGGTCAAACCAGCGCAGGTGCAGGTCGTCGAGCAAAACGGTCGCGCTCGGCCCGAAGACGCGGTTCCCCGTCCGGGCCGTCAGCGCTGTGCCATGCGCCCAGGGCCCGACCAGCAGGCGCTGGCCGTCGCGGGCGCGCTCATTCGCCCCGTTCGCCCGCATCCCCGCGAAGTTGCGCAGAGTGCCGCGGATGAACAGGTCGTACCAGCCGCCGAGGTTGAGGGCGGGCACATGGATCCGCGGATGCGCCTCTTCGATGTTCACCCGCTGCCAGTAATCGTCGCGAAGCGGGTGGTCGAGCCACTCCTTGTAGTACGGCGCGACCAAGTCGTGGGCAATCGCGGGGAGTTCGCGAGCCGGCAGCGTACGGAGCGCGGGCCAGTGGTCGAACAGGATCGTGTAGAGCGGCCTGATCAACTGCTCACGCTGCTGGGGCGTAAGGTCCGCCTTCAACAGCTCCGGGACCGCGAACGCCGAGAGGCTCCACATCAGGTTGAAGCTCAGCTCGAACGCGCCGCCCTGATACGTCCAGCCGTCGTAGTAGTCGCTGGCGGTGACGCCCGGGACCATGCACTGGAGGTTCGGGGGAGTCTCCGAAGCCGCCAACCACTGGGTCGCGCCCAAGTAGGAGAGGCCGTAGGTGCCCACGCGCCCGTTGCTCCAGACCTGGCTGGCGGCCCACTCGATGGTGTCGAAGCCATCGTCGACCTCCTGGTGGAGCGGCCGGAATGTGCCGCCGGAGGCGAAGCGCCCACGCACGTCTTGGATGACGACGACGTAGCCCTCGCTCGCCGGGCGGATCGGTTGCATCCAGCCGTACGAGACCGCGCTCCCGGACTTGTCGTACGGCGTACGGCTCACCAGGACGGGGTAGCGGCCCTCGGGCGCGGGGCGAAAGACGTCGGCGCGCAGGACGACCCCGTCGCGCATGGGGACGGCTACGTTGCGCTCAACGCGAATGTCCATGAGTTGCGGCATGGGACGAGACCTCCTGCTGTAGCGGGCCAGTCTACCGGCGAATGCGGGTCGAGGCTTGCAGTGCCGTGCCGGACATGGAGACCGGGGCTAGGTGATCAGGCCCGCGGCCCGCGCCCACCGATACTTCGCCGCGAGGACGTGCACCGGCGTCTCCGTCGTATACGGAAAGGCCGGGATGCCGTGCGCGTAGAGAAACGCCGACGCTTCCTCCACTTCGACATCGCCCGCCAGGGAAGCCACGACCGGCTTGTGGATGCCTTTGGCCTTCATCTCTTCGACGACATCGACCACGAGATTGGCGAAGACCATCGGCGGCGTCACGATCGTGTGCCAGTAGCCGAGGACCAGCGAGTGGATGCGGTCGTCTTCGAGGGCGAGCGCGATCGTGTTCCGGTAAGTCGCGGGCGGCTCTCCGCCGGTTATGTCGACCGGATTCCCGGCCGCCCCGAACGGCGGGA
>CAMAUF010000054.1 GCA_945861295.1 bacterium
GGATTTCAACGAGCCGAAGCGGCGCGAAGCCAGTCGCTGGTTCGAACGCGAGCTGGCGAACCTTCGGGCCGCATTCCGTTGGTCGGCGGACCGGGGCGACCTCGACGCCGCGGCGGCGATCGCGATCTTTGGGAGCCTGATCGGATACGGTTCAGACCGCTGGGAGTCCGTTACCTGGGCGGAAGAACTCCTGGAGCCAGCTCGAGCAGCGAAGCATGGCCGCCTCGCCAGTCTGTACCTTATGGCGTCTTACTGCGGGTGGGTTGGGCGGGCGGCGGAGGGAGTAGCGTATGCCGAGTCCGCCCTCGGGTTACTCGACGGCCCTGACCACCAGGTCGCGCCGATTGGCGGTTCCTACCAGTGGATTGCGTCAGCCTATGGAGTGATCGGGGCATTCGACAAGATGGTTCCGATGTTTGAGCGGGAAATCGCGTCGTCGGGCGATCCGACCGGCCTCGCTGCCATCGGGATCGGCCAGGCGCTCTTCTTCAGCGGACGCTCGGAAGATGGGATGGCCCGGGCCGTCGCCGCGGTTGCCGCTGCTGAAGCCGGTGGTAATCCCGGGGCAATCGCGTACGCGCTTTTCGTCTACGGACAGACCCACGCGGCCGTCGACCCGACCCGGGCGAAAGCGGCCTGGGAGCGAGGCATAACGGTCGCCCGCGCAGGTGAATCGCGGGCCTGGGTGAATCGCATTTCGGGGGCGCTCGCCGGGTTGGAGGCCGTCATTGGGGACCCCGGGAACGCCCTGGCCCTCTTCGCCGAGGCTATCGACGGATTCCACGACGGTGGCAATATCACGAGCTTGCTCGGGCAGGGGCTTGGCGGCCTGTCTATCGCTCTCGATGGGCTCGACCACTATGTCGCGGCGGCCACGCTCATGGGGGTGTCCGGCGGACCGCCGCCCTACGTCCCCGGATTTCAGGCGGCCACGGTCCATCTGCGTGAAGCGCTCGGCGACCAGACCTTTGAACGCCTCACGCGCGAGGGCGCCGCGATGGAGCTCGGCGACGCCGTCCGCTACGCCCATCAGCAGATTCAGCTTGCCCGCGAGGCGCTCGCGACCGCATCAGCCTGACCGTGGACGAGACCCAGGGGCGACACCTTGACAGTCCCGCCAAATACGAAGAGGCCCTCGCGCTTGCGAGGGCCTCTTCACGTGACCAGAAGGTAGATGGGGAACTCCTTACGTCCGGGACCAGCGGATGATGTAAGGAGAGGGATTGCCATCGGCCGAGTTGGCGGGGTTGTGGCCGATGTCAATCCCTGCTCTGTACGGCCTACTCTATGCGCCTCATGTCAACCGGGTTGTCCCTCCGTGTAAACACTGGGCAAAATGTGGTGGCGAAGACCCCGATTGGCGTCATCCCGTCCGGCGGGCGACACTAGGTCGCCGCCCATTGGGGGCGCAGGAGAACGGATGAAAGGCATCGTCGCCTACGGCACATACATCCCGTACTACCGCCTCGACCGGCGGGCGATCAGCGAGGCGCTCGGCGGCGCGCCGGGACGGGGCACGCGCTCCGTCGCTTCGTACGACGAGGACACGACCTCGATGGGCGTCGAGGCCGCGCGGGCCGCGCTGAGCGCGCCCACCGCCCCGGCGCCGGAGTCGATCTACTTCGCCACCGCCGCGCCGGCCTACCTCGACAAGACGAACGCGACGGCGATCCATGCCGCCCTCGGGCTCGATCCTTCGGTCTTCGCCGTCGATATGGGCGGCTCCGTCCGCTCCGGCGCGGGCGTCCTCCAGGCCGCTATCGATGCCGGCCGGCCGACCCTCGCAATCATGTCGGACATCCGCGTCGGCCTTCCCGGCAGCGGTGACGAGACGAACGGCGGCGACGCCGCGGCGGCATTCCTCTGCGCCGAAGGCGACGAGGTGATCGCCGAGTATCTCGGCGGCGCCAACATGACAGCCGAGTTCCTCGACCGCTGGCGGACTCCCGGCGAAAGCGCCTCCCGTGTCTGGGAAGAACGCTTCGGCGAGTTCGTCTACGTCCCGCTCGGCGCTCAGGCTTGGAAAAAGGCGCTCGACTCGACCGACACGACCCTCGAAGAGATCGACCATCTCATCGTCACGGGCGTCCACCCGCGAGCGGCCCGCGCCGTCGTGGCTGGCGCCGGCGTCCGCAAGGAAGCGATCGTCGACGAAATGGCCGCGACCCTCGGCAACACGGGCACGGCCCAAGCGGGCATCATGTTCGCCGACGTATTGGACCGCGCCAAGCCCGACCAAGTCATCGCGGTGCTCCTCCTCGCCGACGGCGCAAGCGTCATGCTCTTCCGCACCACCGAGGCGATCACCCGCTACCAACGCCGCCAAACCGTCGCCGGCCAATTGGCCGGCGGCAAAGCGGTCGGCTACAACGCCTACCTCACGTGGCGGGACATCCTGCGTCGCGAACCGCCCCGGCGCCCCGACCCGGACCGGCCGGCGGCGCCACCGTCGTTCCGTTCCGAGCCCTGGAAGTACGGCCTGGCCGGCAGTCGCTGCCAAAACTGCGGCACGCGCCACCTGCCGCCCCAGCGCGTCTGCCTCAAGTGCCAATCGGTCGACAAAATGAGCAGCGAACGCGTCGCCGAAACAGAGGCGACGATCGCGACGTTCACGATCGACCGCCTGGCCTTCTCGCCGAGCCCGCCGCTCGTGGCGGCTGTGGTCGACTTCGATGGGGGCGGCCGCTTCCCCTGCGAAATGACCGATGTCGACCCAGATTCCGTCAAAATCGGCCAAAGAGTGGAGATGACGTTCCGTCGCCTCTACACTGCCGAAAGCGTGCATAATTACTTCTGGAAAGCACGTCCGATCAGGAGGGACAGCTAACATGGGATCCAATGGTATTTGCGACCGAGTCGCCATCGTCGGTATGGGGTGCACCCCCTTCGGGGAGCACTGGGACAAGAGCGTCGATGACCTGCTCATCGATGCCGCCAACGAAGCTGTCGCCTCCGCGGGCATCGCGATCGGCGACATCGATGCTTTCTGGCTGGGCACCATGGGTTCCGGCGTGAGCGGTTTGACGCTATCGCGGCCCCTAAAGATCGACTACAAGCCCGTCAGCCGCAACGAAAACATGTGCGCGACGGGCTCGGAATCGTTCCGCAACGCCTGCTACGCCGTCGCCAGCGGCGCATATGACATCGCCATGGCGATCGGTGTGGAGAAGCTGAAGGATTCTGGTTTCTCCGGGCTCGTCAGCTCGGCGCCGCCAGCCGACGGCACCGCCGCCGCGATCTCGGCGCCGGCCAGCTTCTCGCTGCTCGCGCCCGCCTATTCCGAGAAGTACGACGTCGACATGGTCACGCTCAAGCAGGTGATGACCCGCATCGCCTGGAAGAACCACAAGAACGGCGCGCTGAACCCGCGCGCGCAGTTCAAGAAGGAAGTCCCGATGGAGACGATCGCGAACTCGCCGCTGATCGCCGGCCCGCTCGGGATCTTCGATTGCTCGGGCGTGAGCGACGGTTCGGCCGCCGCGATCATCGTGCGCGCCGAAGACGCCTACAAATACACCGACAAGCCGATCTTCGTGAAGGCGCTCTCGTTCGTCGCCGGCCCTTCGCGCGGCCCGCTCGACCCAGGCTACGACTACACGACCTTCGACGAGTGCGTCGCCGTGGCCAAGGATGCCTACCAGCAGTGCGGGATCACCGACCCGCGCAACCAGCTCGCCATGGCCGAAGTCCACGACTGCTTCACGCCGACCGAGCTCGTGCTCATGGAAGACCTCGGCTTCTCCGAGCGCGGCGAGGGCTGGAAAGACGTCCAGGCCGGCACCTTCGACCTCCAGGGCCAACTGCCGGTGAATCCGGACGGCGGCCTCAAGTCGTTCGGCCACCCGATCGGCGCGAGCGGGCTGCGGATGCTCTATGAGTGCTGGCTCCAGCTGCGCGGCGAAGCGGGCCCACGCCAGATCACCAACGGCAAGAAGCTGGCGATGACGCACAACCTCGGCGGTTCGCCAGGTAACTGCGTCTCCTTCGTCTCGATCGTCGGAAGCGAGCGCGAAGTCTAGGATCGCGGCTCACTTTCTCCGCACTCAGCCCAGCGAAGGCCGCCGGTTCTCCGGCGGCCTTCGTGTGTCTGAGGCGCTGTACCGCGCCTGAGGTGCTGTATGCTGGAATCATGAAGCACGAGTTCAGCGCCATCGTCGAACCCGGTGACGATGGCTGGTTCATTGCCCAATCGCCGGAGGTTCCGGGCGCGAATGGACAAGGACGGACGCCCGGCGAAGCCGTGGAGGACTTGTCCGAGGCGATCACGCTGGTGCTGGAGTATCTCCGCGCCGAGGCCGCCGAGTCTGCATCACCGGCAGCGATTCGGATGCTGGTCACGGCGGGTTGAAGCGCGGGGATCTCGAAAGGCATCTTCGGCAGAGCGGATGTGAACTCCGACGGGAAGGTTCACGTCATTCCGTGTGGCGGAACTCGGCTACCGGCGCCTTCGATAGCGTCCCGCGCCATCAAGAGATCGACAATCGCCTCGTACGGGCCATTTGCAGAAGACTTGGCATCGATCCTCCTACGCGTTAGCCGTCCTCAGGCGCTGTCCGGCCGCGTCGGGACTCATAGCGCAGCGCCCCCGGCGGCCACGACCGCCTTCATCTCATCGCGCGACGATTCCTTCACGATTTCGCCGTCGGCCATGTGGATCGTGCGATGACAGCGCGCCGCCACCTTGGGGTCGTGCGTGACCATGACCACGGTCTGGCCGGCGACCTTGTTGAGGTCCTGGATCACGTCCATAATTTCGTTGGCGGTGCGGGAGTCCAGGGCGCCCGTCGGCTCGTCGGCCCACATGATCGCGGGCTTGTTGACGATCGAGCGCGCGATGGTCACGCGCTGACGTTGGCCGCCCGAGAGCTGATTCGGCCTGCTGCCGGCGCGATCGCGGAGGTGGACGCGGTCGAGCGCTTCGAGGGCACGCTCGCGCGCGATCTTGGGCTTCGTTCCGGAAACGATCAGCGGAAGTTCGACGTTCTCAGCCGCAGTCAGGACGGGCAGCAGGTTGTAGGTCTGGAAGATGAAGCCCATGTCCTTGGCGCGGAACTCCGTCTTGCGGTCGTCGCCCATGCGATTCAGTTCCGTCCCGTTGATGCGGACTGTGCCGGAGTCGATATCGTCGAGCCCCGATAGGGCGTTCAAGAGGGTAGTCTTGCCGCAGCCGGAGGGGCCCATGATGGCGACCATCTCACCCTTGCGGACGGTGATGCTGACATCGATAAGGGCGTGCGTCCTCACCCCGCCTGTCTCGTACGTCTTGTGGAGGCCATCGGCCTGGATCACGATTTCTGCCGGATCTGTTACTGCCATGCGGCCATGGTACCCGAGCGTGGCGAAGGGAGGCGTCAATTCGGTCGCAAATCCGACCAAAGGAGGAGACGGAGCTGCCGATAGCCTGGGGGCCGCCGCATGAGACGCGACTCTCCCGGCTACGCTCTCACAGGCTCGTGTCCGTATCCGGTTGGAAGGCGGCCCGATACGCCAAGTCGAACTCGGCTTCGCCAGCCTTGCGCAATCGGCGGGCGAGCCCGGAGAGCTCGGGAAGCGACGCTTCCCGCTTCGTCAGCGCGACGCGGCGTGCCTCCCAGACAGCAAGCAGGAGTTCCTTCAGGTCGGACTCCAGCTTGGAGAAGTTCCGCAGGAGGAGTTGGTTCGTGCTCTGATCGGCGATCTGCCGGATGACGGCATCCAGGCGGCCTTCAATCGCGAGCGCGGCCCGGTGGAGCGCATCATTCACGCCGCTGACCCACAAACCCTGCGGTTGACACGCCAGCGCTTCTTCGAAGTCGGTCGCCACCACGAGAATGGAGTCCTCCATGGGCCGTGAGCCGGGAAGGGGGACGCGCGCCATTTGGAGCCTCCAAGGCCGATCGAGGCCGTTCGCTGCGAGTCTAGTCCCGCTTTGTTTCAGGACGATGTCGGAGTCTGAGCGTCGAACGTGATGGTCTCGGACCCCGCGAACTGTGGCTCGAACGGGATGTCCTTCAGCACCATTTCAATGAAGGCTTCGGCTGGCGACCCGCCACCGCGGTCCATAACCATGTCGATCGGGCCGGACAGGGCGGCGTTCTCGATCACGTATTCGCGTGCGCGCCCGAGGACGTCGGGGCGCGCTTTCCACTCCTTGAACTGCTTCTCGAACTGCTCCCGCCAGGAAACGAGGGTCTTTGTGGTCTCCTCAGTCATCATGGCGACGCGGTTGAGGTAGGCCGCCGACGGAGCGAACCGTTGAAAGAGCAGCTTGTCCTCGGCTTCGGGGTCGCCGGACGCCGCAGCATCGCCCGCCGCCTTGGCCGCGACCTCGGCGAGGACGGCCTTGTCGGGAGAGGCCAGCGCCTCTCGCATCACCGTCAGCACCTTGACGATGGCGGCGCGGCCGGTGGTCTCGTCGTCCCTCCCCGCCTCAGGACGAGGCGCCGTGGCCATGACATCCTTCGCCAAGATGGCGGCCTTCGCCGGGCCCTTGAGCGCGCCGAGCGCGGGCGCACCGAGCGTCGTGAAAGCCCAGGCGACGTTGCCGCCCAGGGTGAGGTCGAAGCTGCGCGCCGTGAGGGCGTCGTCGTGCCGCTCGGCGCCCGTGAGCGCGGCGCTCATCGCATCGAACCAATCGCGTGTAAAGTTGCGCCAGACGCCCGGAAACCGCGCCAGCATCGCTTGCTGGGCAGCCTGCCGTTTGAGGGCAGCTTCGCTCATCTCACGGGCGATGACGGGCTTCAGCGGCGCCTCCGATGGCATCTTCGAGGCGCCTTCGGCCTTGGCGCCAATCGCGCGCGCCACGATCCGGTTCCCGACGGCCTGCTGGAGGCGAATTATGTCGTTGCTTCCGCCGCTGGCGGCGCGCGCCTTGGCGGGCGCCGCGACGGGCGCGGCCTCACGCCGGTCTGCCCGGTCCGGCGGGCGAGAACTCTCTTCCTTCAGGGCACGTCTTCGGCGCATGGGAGAAGCGTACGCCTACAACCAAGCTTCAGGAAGGAGGAGGTCCGGACACATATCGCGGCGAGCGGAGTAGACTGAGGTCAGCACAATCGAGGGCGGCGCTTTGCTCTACGGGACCCTTCGCATCACGACACCCGACGGCCAAGTCCGGGAGCACCCGATTGACACCGAAGACGCCGTGCTGGGCCGCGCCACCGGCAACCAGGTCGTCATTGACCACGTCTCTGTCTCTCGCCGCCATGCTCTCCTGGTCATCGAAGGGAACGAGCTGTACGTCGAAGACCTCAGCTCCGCGACCGGCACGTACATCGGGGGAGTCCAGCTCGAACCACATGCACGGAGGCTGTTGCCCGCCGGTGGCGCCGTCCGCTGGGGGGACGTGGAAGGCGTCTGGCAATCGGCCGTAACGCCAGCGGCCGCCTGGTCCGCTACTCCTTCGGCTGGCGCCGGCGCTGTGGGTCCTCTCCCCGATCCTGCGGCCGCGGTTGGCCCCGACCCCGCCCTGCCCTCGGACGGGCTGGCGCCAACGGCGCCCGGCGGCGGCTTCTCTAATCCCGAAGCCACAACCCCACCGCCGGTCATCGGAGCGGTCGCGTTCGGGGGCCCTCGCGCCAATCCCCTCTCCTCCCCTCAGCGCGCGAGCGACCCGAGTCAGTTCATCGCGACCAGCATCGCCTCGCCACCAGCACCCGTGGCGGCCGGCGCGGCGACCTCCGCGATCCTGTCTGTCCACAATCGCGGTTCGGTGGTCGATGAGATATCGATCACCGTCGTGGACTTGCCCGCCGGGTGGGCCCGCGTCACCCGGCCGCAACTCTCCATGCTGCCTGGGGCACGGGACGAGATAAACATCGCGCTTCAGCCCCCGAAGGGTCCGGAGGCAACGGCGGGCGAGCACAGCTTCTCCGTCGCCGTGAATTCGCGAGAGCACCGTGTCGAGGTGCGTTCCGTCGGGAAGTTCTCGATCCTGCCCTTCGAAGGGATGACGCTCGAACTGAAGACGGTCCGCTCGAGCAAAAACTTCAAGGTCGAAGTGGCAAATCAGGGGAACACGCCGATCAACCTGACCCTGGCGGGAATCGACGACGAAAGCGCGCTCGACTACACCTTCAGCCCTGAAGCCCTGACCGTGGAGCCTGGGCAGACCGCGCAGGTTGGCCTCCAGGTCAAGCCCAAGAAGCGGAAACTGTTCGGCAAGGCCGAAGTGAAGGCGTTCAGTGTCGAAGGCAGGAGCAAGACGAATCAGCTCAGAGCCGCCGCGCAGGGCCAACTCAAGAGCAAGCCGCCGCTCCAAGCCTGGAAACTGCCCGTACTCCTCCTCCTCGCCCTCGGCTTGCTTGGCCTCGGTGGCTGGCAGTATCGGGCGCGCTGCGAAGGCGGCTGGCCGGTCTGCGGCGCAACCAAGGCCGCGCCGGCCAGCCCCACGCCACAGCCGGCCACGGCGACCGCCTCGCCGACGGCGCCTTCGACGGCTGCTCCGACGGCGACCCGCACAGCCGCCCCAGCTACCACGACCGCCGTGCCAACGACGGGCGTGCTCAAGCTCCACGCCGGCGGCCACGCCGAGGTGATCAACTCGGCCCCGGTCCCCCTGACGAACTGCCTCGCCGTCCGAACGTCCCCAAGCAAGTTGGCCGGAGACCCGAACATCGTCCTGCGCGGCGGCCAGCCCCTCCGGCTTTGCAATGGCGCGAAGGTGACGATCGTCGACGGGCCTACGAACGATGGC
Source organism: bacterium (assembly GCA_945861295.1). Classification (GTDB taxonomy): domain Bacteria; phylum Chloroflexota; class Dehalococcoidia; order Tepidiformales; family Tepidiformaceae; genus CAMAUF01. Next base: position 8,672 of record CAMAUF010000054.1, read on the forward strand.
GCGTTCTACTGGTGGATCATCAAAGATGACGGCTGGACAGCCGCGGACGGCGTAACCTGGGCCGCCGAGGGCAAGACCGATGGCTCCGAGATCTACCTTAAGCCCATCGATTGAGCTCCGGCGGACGGCGCCAGCAGCCTATCGAGTGATGATCTCAACAGAATACGCCGCCCAGGCAGGCTTCTCGAGTTCGATGATGTCCTCGACAAGGGCCGCGTCCACGCTGCGGCCCGCCGGAAGCGTGATCCGGACCGCGAAGCGGAACGCCTGCCCGCGGTCCGCGGCCACTTGCCTGGCCGTCGGCTCCACAATCTCGGGATCGACATCGACGTAGAGCTTGAGGAACGCGCGGAGCCCCCGTCGCGTCCCGCGCCAGCGGTAGAGCTCGGCCGCGCCCGCGATCACTGCGCGGCGGCGATCCTCGGGCCAGCGCTCGTCCATCATCAGTCCGACCCACTGCGCCAACCAGGGCAGGAACTCTCGCGGCGCCAGACCGGGGTCGAAGTACCAGGGGATGTTGTCGACGGTCCGTTCGATAGGGCTGAGCACATGCTCGAAGATCAGCAGGAAGCGCCCCATGAACGGGTCATCCCGGTAGAGCGCCGGCAGGTACTCCAGGTAACTGGAGACGAACTCCGGTACGCCCGGCGGGGCATCGGCGATGGGCACGATCAATGTCCCGTCTGCCCGGCGCGCTGGAGGACCGCCACGCGGCGCCTGCACGCCGATCCGCGGGCGCGTCGCCAGCGCCGGAGGGGAAGCCGGCTCCGTGGTCATCGATCCCTCCGGGCGACCGTCACAACGTGGCCCGAAGGCATCAGCAGCACATCCTCCGCGAGCGCGATGCGTTGCCCAGCCGCGCGGGTTTGGTTGGTTTGGAGGTCGATCTGGTAGAGCGTGACATCCTGGGCATACTCCACGCCCCG
>CAMAUF010000055.1 GCA_945861295.1 bacterium
GGCGGCCCAGCCGAGCGCGACACGGACACCATGGACACATTCATGTGCTCGTCGTGGTATCACCTGCGATATCTGAGTCCGAAGGACGGCGGCGCCGCGTTCACACAGTCTGAATACGACTACTGGATGCCGGTCGACACGTACACGGGGGGCGCTGAGCACGCCACGATGCACCTGATCTACACCCGCTTCTTCCATAAGGCGTGTCGCGACATGGGCATCGTGACGGGGCCGGAGCCGATGACCCAGCTCCGCAACCAGGGCCAAATCCTCGGCCCGGACGGCCAGCGGATGAGCAAGAGCCGCGGTAACGTCATCGACCCCGACGAACAGGTGCGCAAGTACGGCGCCGACACCGTGCGCGCCTACCTGATGTTCGGGTACCGCTGGGCCGAAGGCGGGCCCTGGAACACGGATAACATCCAGGGCGTCGTCCGCTGGATCTATCGCGTCTGGGGCCTTGGGGCGGAATCCGGGGCCGCGGGAAGCCCTTCGGAGGCGGAGACGAAGGCGCTCCGCCGCGTCACGCACCAGACGATCGCCCGCGTCACGGAGGACTTCGACCGCTTCGAGTTCAACACGATCGTGGCAGCGCTGATGGAGTTCACGAACGCGCTCTACAAAGCGCGCGAAGCCTGCCAAGGCAGCGTCGCCTGGGACGAAGCCGTCTCGACGCTGCTCCTTCTCGCCGCGCCGGTTGCGCCACACGTCACGGAAGAGCTTTGGGCGCAACGTGGCAAGCCCTACAGCATCCACCAGCAGGCCTGGCCAGTTGCGGACGCGGAGGCGGCCCGCCAAGACTTCGTCGCGGTGCCGGTCCAGGTCAACGGCAAACTCCGGGACCGCATCCTGATCGCGCCGGACGCTTCGGAAGCCGACGCGCTCGCAGCCGCGGCCGCTTCGGTGAAGGTGGCGCAAGCGACCCAGGGCGCGCAGCCGAAGCGGGTCATCTATGTCGCCGGTCGTCTTTTGAACATCGTGGTGTGAGGCGGCTCGACGGCCGTTCTGATCAGACGCGGAACGCGGGGCGGGGCCGCCGCAGGTTGCGGCGTTCCCGATCCAGGATCGCAACGAGTTCCGCCTGCGCCCTCGCGAGCCCACCGTCGCGATTGACGATCACATAGTCCGCATTCGGCGCGTCCAGGATCTCGGCGGAAGCGTCGTTGAGCCGTTGCGCCAGTTCGGAGGCGTCGATATGGGGCTCCCGAGCGAGGATGCGGGCGCGGAGAACCGCGCGATGGAAGCCCAACGACCGCGATGTTACGGCCGGGAGGATGAGCACGTCGACCGCGCCCGTCATGGCCTCGCGCCAGTGCCGCGCGCCGTTGACGTCGGTCTTGATGATGAAATCGCCGCCGTCGTCTAGGCGCCGCCGCACTTCCGCCCAGGTCAGGCCTTTGCCCTGGCCGTGTACCCAGAACGATTCGGCGAACTCGCCGGTTTCGATCGCCCGTTGGAACGGCGCCGGACCCGGGACGAAGTGGTAGTGGATGCCCTCGACTTCTTCGGGGCGGGCGGGCCGACTGGTGGAACTGACGGCCCGGGCGATCTCCTTCGCGGCAAGGAGGTGGTCGATGAGCCGATCTTTACCCGCGCCGGCCGGCCCGTGGACGACCAGGACGACCTGGTTTCTCCCGCCCGTGCCTGCCTCCGTCACTCGTCGTCCCGCATGCCGAGCTTGCGGCGAAGTTCGCCGCTGTCGGGCTTCGGGGTGTTGGCGCGCTGCGAAGCCTCCTTGAACTTGTCATAGAGTCCGCCCACGAACAGCCGGCCAATCGTGTCCTGAGAGGATGGCGGCTCTGGCCCTTCGGGGGCGCGGCGCACGGGCGGGTTGATGATGAAGTTGTCGCGGTCGAACTGAGTGCTCGTGAAGAGGTCGGTGACCGTCTGCCCGCCTTCGAGGAGCGCGCCACGGATCGACGAGAGTTCGTTTTGGAGGCGGTCGAGCCAATGGACGACCGCTTCCCGATTCGTCGCCATGATGTCGCGGGACATGATCGGGTCGCCGCTGGCGAGCCGCGTCAAGTCCTTGAAGGCCGGTCCGGCGAGGAAGCTGGCGTCTTCCCAGCCCTTGCTGTCTCGCACCATCCGGAAGAGCGCGACTGAGAGGACGATCGGCAAGTGGCTAACCGCGGCGGCGTAGACATCGTGCTCGCCCGGATCGATGTACAGCGGGGTGGCGCCGAGAGATTCGACCATCCCGAGGACGGTGCTGACGGCGCCCTCGTTCGCTGTCTTCGAGGGCGTGATCGCCCAGGTCGCGCCCTTGAACAGGTCGACCGTGGCGGCGGAAGGGCCGCTTTTTTCGCGGCCGGCCATCGGGTGGCCGCCGACGAACTGCACCGTCTCTGGCAGGAACTCGGCTGCCCAACGGAGGATCTCGGCCTTCGTGCTGCACGTGTCGGTGACGACAGCGCCGTCCGCGAAGAATTTGCCGCCCTCCTCGAGGATCCGGTGCGCGCCCTGGACGGGCACGGCGAGGATGACTAGCCCGGCTTCCTCGACCGCCTCCTCGACTGAACGAGCCTCGCGGTCTATGGCGCCGAGCTTCTTGGCTTCGCGCGTGTGGCTGGAATTGCGGTCCGCGCCGACGATTTCGTATTGTCGGTCTTTCCGGGCAGCGAGGCCGAGCCCGACTGACGTGCCGATCAGACCCGTCCCGATGATTGCGATTCGGGCTTTTGCCATGGCGCTTCCCCCTTAGTTGGCCGCATCTGCCACTTGAAGTAAGGCTAGCACAGGATCATCCCCCGCTCGCGAGTGATGGGCCAGGGTCAGGTGGACGACGCGGGCCGATGCGCCCGCCTTACCAAGGATCGCGGCGCCTGACTGGCTGTGGTCTCGCGTCCTCGCCAGCGCATTCCGGACTGCGAAGCGCGATTCGGCGGAAGCGGCCCGTTGGCCCGCCCCGACCGACGAGAGGATGACCCAAAGGGCGCGGTCACCGCGGCGTTGCTCGCCCTTTCCGATGTCGTGCAGGAGGGCCGCCCGGATGAGGTCGTGGTCGCGATGGCCGCGGGCGATGAGCCAGCGGGCGGTGTTCACGGAGTGGACGATGTCACGGGGGTGTTGGGCCAGGAAGAGGTCGAGCAAGGCGCCGTCGAGCCACTGGCGGGCGAGGTTGAATTCGCCCGGCCCCGGTCGCGCTGCCGCGGTCAGCAGTTGGCGGACGCGATGGGGAATCACGTGACGAGCGGGAAGACGACGTCGGCCACGGAGCTGATGAGCGTGCCGAGAGGGTTGATCGCGCCGCCCGTCGCGAACGAAACGATCAACAGCGAAAAGAGGACGCCGATGCCCCAGGGACGGAAGGATTCCAGCGTCACTCGTATAGGCCCCGGCACGAGCCCGAGTAGCACATCGAACCCGTCGAGCGGCGGGATTGGCACCAGGTTGAAGATGCCGATCAGGATGTTGAAGAACACGATAAAGATGAGGAAGAGGCCGAGGATCTCGATCCCGGAAGCCTCCGAAATGTCGTCGAAGCTCGCGACCGTGTCGATCAGCCCGAGTTTCAGCGGCACCGCGATCAGCGCCGCCATGAAGAAGTTTGAGAGCGGGCCCGCGGCGGCGACCATCATCCGGCCGCGGACCGGCCCGTTCCGCAGACGCGATGGGTTCACCGGCGTGGGCTTCGCGAAACCGAACCCGACGACGAGCATGAGGATGGTGCCCATCGGGTCGAGGTGTTTTACCGGATTCAACGTCAGCCGCCCCAAGTTCTTGGCGGTCGGGTCGCCGAGTTCGTTCGCCGACCACGCGTGTGAAAACTCGTGGAAGGTAAGGGCGATGACCAAGGACACCATGAAGGCGGCGATGAAGGCGACGAGGGCAGGCGGGTTATCCTGGAACTGGTCGAAGGCGCCGAGGAGCATGCCAGCGAGCGTACCACAAGGCCCCGGTTTGCCCCGCCAAGGTAACCTTTCGCGACGCTCCCGCGTTCCCATCCTTTGCCCACGAGAAAGCGGCCTTGGGGAAATCTTTCGAAATCGTTGACGGGCAGCCATGGGGATTGTTAGGGTGCGTGGGCGCGGGTTTGCGGATCGCATCGATCAACGACCGGCGCACGAGCGGTACAGCGGGGGTACCGGAGCCATTCGCAGCCTGAACCGGAGTGTCAGCCCGGGACAGGAACAACCGCAGGTCTCGACTCTTGTCGGGATCCGCGTAGCGAGGTAGCCCAGTGCACGCATCACGTGCCCATGACCGCCGTGCGGGCCTCACGCGCCGAGCCGAGCACCCATTTCCTGGCTCGATTCGCTCCGGCGCGCTCTGTCTCGTGCTGGTGACCAGCCTTCTTATGATCTGGGCGGCCTTCATGGCGCGCCCCATCAGCGACGAACATCCGCTCACGACGGCCACCCGCGCCGATCTCCGCTCCGTCGCCTATGTCGTCCCCGGGGATTCGGTCGATTGGATTTATTCGCAACCTTTGGCGGGCGGCGACGCTCGTCCCCTGGTGGCGTTTCCCGTGCCGTTTGGCGTCCACCTCCGGGGGCTCGTGTCTCCGGGCGGCGACCTGATCGCTGTCCTGCGCGTCGCTAGTGCGGCCGCGGGCGGCCAACTGACGTTGGTGTCGGCGTCCGATGGGGCAACGCGGGACGTCTCAGGCGCCTTTGCCTATACGTCACAGCTCGCCTGGTCGCATGCGGGCGATAAGGTCGCCGTGGTCCGGGACGACGGTCGCACGGTGGCGGAGGTCATCGTCGCGCCGCAACCGGGGCAGGCGTCCACCGGCGACCATTTCGTCCTCTCTGCCGGGACGTTCCCCGGCGCCTTGGAAGTCGTGCCGGTCGGCTACAGCCTCGACGATGCGGGCCTGTTTATCGTCGTGCTCGATCTCGACGGTTCGACCCTGTGGCGCTCCGCCGGCGGCGGGCTCAGCAAAGTCGGCCTCTTGAGCACCGGCCCGACCTTGCACTGGGCGCTGAGCCCTGGCGGCGACCGTCTTGCCTACATCGATCGACTCGGTGTCGGCGGCGAGCGGACGTTCGCCGGCCGCACATTCGTGATCGCCACGCGGGAGGTTATCAAAGCCGCTGGGTCGTCCGACCAGCTCGGCGCCGTCTGGCGTCCGGGCGCTGGGACGCCGGATTTCGGCGGTCCGGGCGGGTCGCTGCGGCTCGACGATGGCGGCGCCGGGCTCTCGGTCGTGCCTTTGGCTTGGTCGGGCGATGGCCTCGCGCTGATCGCGAGCGTTGCCCCGGAGGGCCGGGAAGGCGAGGCGGCCCGGGTCGAGATCCTCCACGACGAGTACCGCCGCCCGCTCGCGCTCGAGCCGGGTATCCAGTTCCTTGGGATCATCCGTGATTACGAGTAAACGCCGCGCAAGACGGACCGGACCTCGCGGGTTGCTCGCCTGGCTGCGCGGGTGCTCCCCGCGGCGACAGCCCTCGTATTGGCTTGGAGCCGCGGGGTTATTGGCGCTGATCGTCGCGGGCTTGCCGATCGTTGCCGGCATCGCCGGCGCACAGGAAGGCCCGGCGCCTGAAGGGCCACTTGCCGGGGCGCCGCCCAACCTGGTGGCCGTGCTCGCCGCCCACAGCCGCGATTTCGACACGGTCGTCGCCCAGTCGCTCGCGGAAGGCGGCGAGCCGCGAGAGGTCGCGCGCATCGCGCACCTCCCGGACCACGCGGTCCGCGGCGCGGTCTCGCCTGACGGCCGTCTGCTCGCGCTGAATGTGCCGAACGGCGGCTCCCCTTCCCGGCCTCGGGGCAGCCTTCAGATCCTCGACCTGGCCACAGGCGCTGAGACGGCGCTCGGCGAGGGCCTGGACGCCCTCGGCACGCCGCTGTGGCGGCCGGATGGCCTCGCCGTCATCGCCCGCCTCAACGCCGCGTTTGAAGGCGCGGCTGCCGTGGAATTGGTCGAGTTCCCGGTCACGGGCGCCCCTGGCGGCCTGCGTGCCCGGTTCACGGACGTGCTTGGCGCCTATCCGGTCGCGTTCGACCCCGAGGGACGCCTCCTCGTGGTCCTGATCGATGCGCGTGGTTCCACGCTCGTCCGGGAAGACGGCGTCGAGTGGGAACTCAGCGCGGGCGTGACCCGCGACTGGGAACTGAGCCCCACCGGTTCGACGCTGGCGTTCATTGAGGATTCGACGGTGGAAGGTGGCAGGCGCTTCCAGGCGCGACTCAAGGCGCTCGATGGCTCGGTCACAGCGGCCGCGGAGGTGTCGCTGAGCGGTCAACAGCTCGGCGTCGCCTGGCGGGCGGGATCGCCGGCGCCGACATTCGGGTTCGAGCCGGGGGCGGCGGGCGCATCGGCCCAGGCCAGCTCCCGCCGTGATGGCTTCGATGTCCCTCTCGCCTTCTCGCCGGATGGCGCCGTGCTCGCGGTGGAGGCGTGGACGGGTCAGTCGTTCGCGGACCACGACGAGGTGCGGCTCGCGTTCGTCACGGCGTCTGGCCGCCGCGTGATCGCGGGCCCAGTGAGGTTTCTCGGTTGGTCGGCTCGCTAGCCCGCCTTGGGGCGATCGCCGCGGCCACTTTGGCCCTGCTCGCGTTCGCCGAGGTCCCAGGAGCGCCGCGCGCGAACGCCTGTGGCGTCGCGGGCCCCTTCGACTTCGACACCGTCGAGGCTGAGGACTACGTCGGCACGTACGCGCGCGCGATCGAGCTTGTGGCCGCGGGCAAGGCCGTGACCTCGACCGTCATCGTCGATGGCGAAGAAGTGGACTTGCGCTATCAGGGCGTCGCCAAGGGTCCGCGAAACAACCGGACGACGACCCTGAACACGGAGACGCGCATCCCCCCAGTCCTGTTCAAGGCGATCGTCTGGCTGGAGTCGCATTGGAACAACACGGTCGACGCGGTGCCCTACGGGGGCGTCGGGCCGGTCATCCGGTCGTTCGACTGCGGGTACGGGCTCGCGCAGGTCACGACTGGGATGAGCAACACGACGGGCTACGCGGCGGCGAAACAAGCGGCGATCGGCACGCATTTTGTCTTTAACCTGGCCGAAGGCGCCCGCATCCTCGCGGACAAGTGGAACTCCGCGCCGAAGTTCCGGCCGATCGCGGGCGATGGCGATCCGGCGATGTTGGAGGACTGGTACTTCGCCGTCTGGAGCTATAACGGCTTCGCCTGGAGCAACCATCCCGCCAACCCAGACCTCCCCGCTCTGCGCCCGGCGCTGTATCACTGCGAGCAGGAGGGCGCCGAAGGGTATGGCGAGTTCTACCGCTCGGACTTCACCTATCAAGAACTCGTCTACGGCTGTGTCCAGAATCCTCCGAAGCGGGGCCCAATCGGGAACCCCGGCGGCAATCCAAAGGTCGCGTTCTGGGCGCCGCAGCAGGTGAACATGCCCGACCGTTCGCTCAAGGGCATCGCCTCGGCGTTCGACCCCGAGGTCTTCATCGCGTGCGCGGAACTCGAGGTCGCCGCCTGCGCGAAGATGGATTTCCCGACGACGATCCTCAAGCCCGAGCCAGCGATCCCGCCGGTGCCCGCTGAGACACCGGAACCGACCGCATCGCCGGAAGCGACGGAGACCCCGACGGACACGCCGGAGGGCGAGGAGACGCCGGCATCACCGACCGGGACGAGAACGCCGACCGCCACGCCCACGGCCACCATGCCTCCGGTCCCGCCCATCCTTCCCCACAAAGACACGACGGCGCGGGTCGACGCTGGGCTCGCCAAGAACTTTCTTGGCTCGCCCAAGCTGGTGTTCACGGGCGCCAAGATCGTGGAGTTGCGGCTGACTGAGGACGGGCGGCCCGAATCGGTGACAGTGACGATCGAGAACACCGGCGGCGGCATCGGGCCATTCCGCGTCCGCACGTCGGCCCCCTGGATCCGCGTCTTGCCCTCGACCGGCAGCGTGCGCACTCTGGATGGGGGCGTGGCCGTCGGCAAGGACACGGAGGTCGTGATCCAACAGGCGGCGGGCAACAAGCCGCGGATCGCCCAGAAAGGCTACAAGAGCACGCTCGTCATCACGTTCGACCCAGACGCCATGTCTGGAGGCCAAGCCACCGGCAAAGTCTGGATCGAGTCGATTTGGGGCGCCCGCCAGGTGTTCGAGGTGGCGTTGACCGCGCTTGTCACCCCTCCCGACCCGTACCCCTTCCGCTCGTTCGTGCCCTTCCTCACCGGCCCATAGGGCCGTGTTGGCTTCTCAGGCGAGCGGGATGCCCAGTCGCGCGTGCGCCCAGTGCGTGATCGCGACCGCGAGGGCGTCGGCCGCGTCCGCCGGCGTTGGGACAGCTGAGAGTCCTAGCTGGAGGCGGACCATCTCCGCGATCTGGGCCTTGTCGCCGCGCCCATAGCCGGCCACCGTTTGTTTGACGAGCGCGGGCGAGTATTCGAACACGGGGACGCCAGCGTCGGCCATGCCGATGACGGCGGCCGCTCGCGCTTGGCCGAGCTGGATGGCACTGCGGGCGTTGTTGCCGACGAACGAGGCCTCGACCGCGCCGGCCTCGACGGCCCACTCGCGGGTCAACTCCCGGATGGCGTCCCGAATGGTTACGAGGCGGGCGGGCAGCCCGTCGGAGGGACGCGTACGGAGGGCGCCGTGGGCGAGGTGCAGGCAACGGTCGCCCCGCACCTCGATGATGCCGAAGCCGGTGGCGGTCAGGCCGGGGTCCACGCCGATGTATCGCATGAAGGCAAGGTACGCGCGGGCCGCGCGAGCGCCCAGCGGCCGTGGCACCGGACGACGGTGGCGCGCGCCGGAACCCTTCCCGTCGGCGATGGTTGTCTTGAGCAAAATTGGTAGCAGGGGGGAGACTTGAACTCCCGACCTCACGATTATGAGTTCTGGGACTTAAGTCCATGTACGTCCAATACCGTCCATCGGGGCCGGATTTTGGTGCCAAATTGCCTGGTTCGTGCCCTCTGATTCATCTGTGTTCGACAACGTTCGCGGCCGTGGTAGTCACGGTGGTCGTCAATCCGGTCCGAGTCGTCATCCCGCCCGTGGGACTCGTACCTGGACCTCCCGGACGACAGTGGGTTGCTGTCAAAGTTGCTGTCATTGAACGCCCCAGGATGGCGCCTCCTGCGCAGGCCGGACCGAGAGCAGTTCCGCCAACGTGAGTTGCTGTAACGCCAGCGCCAGCACTCTCCCCTGCTCCGCTTCGTCCACGGGCCATCCCGCTTCGGCACGTCCGCGCTTCCACGACGCCTCCCGACGTTCCAAATAGGCCAACGCCAACCGGGGGTCCCGCATCGCCCCGGCGAGAAAGACCGCCTCGACCTTGGCCAGCGCCTCCCGTTCGGCCGCTTCCACGGCGTCCAGGTAGTCGTTGTCGGCCCTCATCCAATTGCGGAGCGTCTGGTCACTCACGCCCGCAAGCGCAGCCGCGCCGTTGCGCGAGTGACCCTCGGCCAGCCCATCGAGGGCGACCTGGCGGGCGGTGCTGACGACGTGCAGTGGTCGTGCTCCCATGCCATCAGTGTATCAGGTACCCAAATCACCCAAATTACGGCGGTGGCGTCCGCGCATAGTCAAATCGCCAGGTCCTCCAAGAACTCGGAGTGCTCGCCGGCTGCCGTCACTAACAGACGGTCCCGCGCCCGCGTGCAAGCGACGTAGAGCAGGTGACGCTCGGTCTCGTAGACCTCCTCG
>CAMAUF010000056.1 GCA_945861295.1 bacterium
CGCCACGATCGTCTCCGCACGGTTCGCCTCGAACTCCGCGAGGAGGTCAGCGACGCCGCGGCCCGCCCGTTTCGCTATCTGGCGGGCGTTGTAAGCGTCGTTGCCGCCGCGCATTTCGCGGGTCGGCGGCGTGGCGGCTCTCCCCGAGGCGGCAGCGTCGGTGGGCGGCGGCGCTTCGACGACGGTGAAGAGGCGCGGGTAGGTCCATTCGATCGCCGCGATGTGCGCCAGGATTTGGAAGGCGTTCCAGCCCTGTTCGTAACGGCCGGCGTCCCAGTCGGCGACCCCTTGGACCGCGCGGCGCACGGCTTCCCGCGACTCCTCCAGCGCAGCGAGGAGGGTCGCTCGCGAAGGTTCGAGTTCGTGGGCCATAGCTGGCGACCTCCGATCCGGGCGTTCAGCGCCGGTCGATAACGACGTTCTCCTTGCCGAAGAAGATGGTTGAACGCGCGAAGTCGATGAACTTCGCCTCGTCCTCGGCGGCCGCGCGGGCGCCCGCGGCAGCTTCAGGCGTCTGGGCCGCTTGGAGGCCGCGGTCGTACCAAAGCTCGGCGTGGCCCATATAGGAATCGACGGTCGTGCCGCGGGCGGCGCGTAGCGCGCCTTCCAGTTCGTCCGGCTGACGGTGGACCTGGACATAGCGCAGGATGTTGATGGCGGGCGCGTAGGAGCGAATGATCGGGCCGTGGTTCGTGCGCCAGTAGAACTGGGCCTCGGCTTCCGTCATCCCGGCCTTGGCGCGGAGCGGATAGTGGAGCTTCACGATAGCGTTCCGCTCGCTCGCGACGATGTTCTCCGGCGTGGGGTTGACCTGCGGGTATTCGTGGTTGAGCCAGAGCGGCGAGCGCGGCAAGTCGATGAATTTGCGCTCGTCTTCGAGCAATGCGGCCCCGGCTGCTTGCCCGGCTGGCGAACTGGAGGCCGCGAGGAGCGCGTCGCGGTTGCGCCACCAAAGCTCGGCGACGCCGTCGTACGGCTCCTCCATCTGGCCCCGAGGCCCGTCGGCTGGGGCGACCGCGCTGCCGACCGTGTGGACCTGGACGTAGCGCAGGATGTCGAGGGTGGAAGCGAAGCTCGCGACGAGCGGGCCGTGGTTGTTCTTCCAATAGTGCTGGAACTCGTCGCGGGTCATCGACGGGTTACGTCGCAGGACGAAGGTGAGGCGAATCATGCGCGCGGCTCCGGTTCAAGGTACGCCGGAGCATACGCGAGCGGGCGCCGGCCGTCGCGGTCCGGCCGCCTTGCTGACCTACCCGCGCCGGGAGACCTCGTCGTAATCGGATCCTGCTGAAATAGCCGATATGCGGCTTGCGCCTGGGCTTGGACTTCAGGAGGAAGATCAGCCATTGTCTCGCGAAATCGCTTCGACAAGTGCGAGTTCAGAACGTTTCAGGGGTTGAGCGGCTCGGTGAGGCCGGCCTCAAACTCGGCCAAGGCTCCGGCTCTCCACTTCTCGAGGATCTCGGGACGGCTCTCGATCAGTGCGTCGAACTCGGCTTCGCGAACGGCCTGCTCCACCTCGGCCAAGAAGAGCGCGCCCAGGCGTTCCTGCTCGCATAGGGGCAGGGTTTGCGCGCGTTCGATGGCCGCTTGGAGGAGGGTGCTCACTTCGGAATCGTAGCACGGTTGCCGCGAGTCTCTCCCTTCCCCAGCCCAGCGGCCATGCAGTTCCGCCCGAGTTCCGCCCTTACCGGCCCCGAAGAAGCCCGTCGTACTCGGCGTGACTACCGATCCAATACCAATACATGACATCGACATGACATCGCCTTCACGAGTGCCAAGCGCTCGCCATCCGATCCCGATTCGGATGGACCACACATCCCCGCCTACGTTCTTGAATTGCAGACTCGGATGAGACGGATCGGCACGAAAGCGCCGGTAGGCCGACTGTGCCTGCTTCCGGACGCGAGACGGAAGCGTTTCAAGATCCTTACGGAAGGAGGGCTGTGTGCGCGAGTTCACCAGAGGTCGGGGTCGAGCGGCTCGGAAAGGCCAGCCCGAGCCTCCGCAAGGGCCTGAGCCGACATCTTCGCCAGCACATCGGGCCGGCTATCGATCAGCGCGTCGAAGGCGGCGTCGGCCAGCGCTTGCTCCACCTCGGCCAAGAAGAGCGCGCCGAGCCGCTGCTGTTCATCCTGAGGGAGCGCTTGCGCGCGTTCGATGGCCTCTTGGAGGAGGGTGCTCACGCCGAGATCGTAGCACGAACTGGATGCTCGCCCCCCGGCAGCGGCCGGTTTGGTCGCCTACCCGCGGCGAAGGATTTGGTCGTACTCGGCGTGCGGGCCAATCCACCGCCAGATGATTGCATCACCGGAACGCATGCCAAGGGCCCGATACCCGCTTCCGACTCTGGCTGACCAGAGTTCGAGACCACTCAAGTGCTTGAATTGCAGACTCGGGTGGAACGGGTCCCGCTCGAACAAGATGTACGCAGCCCGCGCCTGGCGTTGCGCGTCATCCGGTAACCTCGCTAGCTGAGCCCTAAACGCAACCGAGAGGTGTGATTTCACTGATCCTTCACAGGAAAGTGCTTGTCGATATCGAGAGGCTCGGTCAATCCGGCTTCGTATTCGGCGAGCGCCTCGGCGCCGAGGCGTTCCAACACGTCAGGGCGGCTTTCGATAAGCGCGTCGAACTCGGCTTCGCGCACGGCCTGCTCCACTTCGGCCAAGAAGAGCGCGCCCAGCCGCTCCTGCTCGCCCTCGGGCAGCGTCCGTGCGCGTTCAATGGCCTCTAGGAGGAGTGTACTCATGCGGCCATGGTACCACGCTCGCCCGGCCCAATCGTCGGCAATTTCACCGTGAATCGCCCAAGTGCTACCCTCTTGCGGTCACCCCAGAGATTCGCGGCGTCTTTCCGGCCCTTCCCTCGCGGGTGCCGGCGCGGCGTGCGCAGGAGGCTTTCCAACCGCGTGAATATTATCGTCTGCGTCAAACAGATCCTCGACCCGGAAACCCCGGCCTCGTCCTTCAAGGTCGATTCCGCGGCCAAGCGGGTCATCCCCGCTCAGGGCATCGCGCCCATCGTCAATCCCTACGACCCGCAGGCCACAGAATGCGGGCTGCGCCTGAAAGACGCCGCCGGCAGCGGCAAGGTTACGATCATTTCGCTCGGGCCCGATTCGGCCCGAGACGCGATCAAGACGGCGCTCGCGATGGGCGCCGACGAAGGCGTCCTACTTAACGACAAGGCCTTCGAAGATATCGACAACTTCCAGACGGCGAAGGCCCTCGCCGCCGCCATCCAGAAGCTCGGCGGCGCCGACATCATCCTCATGGGCCGTGCCGCCGCCGATTGGGACATGGGCGTCGTGCCGTCGGGCGTGGGCCAGATCCTCGGCCTGCCCGTGATCACCGTCGCCAAGGCGGTCGAAGTGGGAGGCGCGGGCATCAAAGTGACGCGCGTCCTCGACGACGGCTTCCAGCACGTCGAGGCGGCGCTGCCCTGCATCGTCTCGATTTCCAATGAGTTCGGTGAACCGCGCTACCCGACGCTGCGGCAGATCATGATGGCCGCGAAGAAGACCGTGCAGGTTTGGAGCGCCGCCGACCTCGGCCTCGCTGACACGGACACGGGCACGGCCAACCGCGCCATGCCGCTCGAAGCCCTCTATCAGCCCAAAGTCGAGAGCAACGTCGAGATCATCGAAGGCGATTCGCCCGAAGAGAAGGCCCGCAACCTCGCCCAGAAGCTCCGCGCCGCCAAGCTCATCTAGCGTCGCAGGGGAATCGAAGGTCGTTGGCCAGGGCGCATGGCGCCTGGCCGTGATGAAAGGGAAGCACACATGGCAGGGATCCTCGTTGTCGCGGAATCAGCCGGGGGGAGCGTCACGCCCCACTCTTTGGAGATGCTCGGCGCGGCGCGCGCGCTTTCCGCCCAAGGCGGAGGCTCCGTCAGCGCCTTTATCGCCGGCGGCGATGGCCTCGCCCAGACGCTCATCGCCCACGGCGCCGACGCCGTCTACACCTCGGCCGCCCCCGAGACCGCGCTGGCCGAAGTGCTCGCGCCGGCGGTCGAAGAAGCCGCGGCGGCGGCTGGCGCCGATGTCGTCCTCGTGGCCCAGAGCAGCCTCGGCCGCGACCTCGCCCCGCTGCTGGCTTTCCGCGCCGGCACCGGCGTCGCAATGGACTGCACCGGACTCGCGCTCGATGGTGGCCGTCTGCGGGCGACGCGATCCTGCTATGGCGGCAACGCCCGCGCCGAGCACACCTGGAAGAGCGCCATCCAAATCGTCAGCGTCAAAGGCAAGGCCTTCGACGCCCTCGAAGCCGACGGCGCCCGGCCGGGCACTGTCGCCGCCGTCTCCGCCCAGGGCCCGGCCCGCATCACGATCACCGGGACCGAGAAATCTTCGGGCGAGGGGATCAAGCTCGAAGACGCAGCCATCGTCGTCAGCGGAGGGCGCGGCCTCGGTGACCAAGGTGCGTTCAAGCAGCTCGAAGAGCTCGCCGGGACGCTGAAGCTCGCGGCCGTCGGCGCTTCCCGCGCCGCCTGCGACCTGGGCTGGTACCCGCCGTCCCAGCAGGTCGGCCTCACGGGCAAGACGGTTTCGCCGCAGCTCTACATCGCCGTCGCCATCAGCGGCGCAAGTCAGCACATGGCGGGTATGGGCGGCTCCAAGAACATCGTCGCGATCAATAAGGACGCGGACGCGAACATGGTCAAGGTCGCGCGCTTCGCCGTGGTCGAGGACTATCGGAAGGTCCTCCCCGCGTTGATCGCTGAGATCAAGAAGCTGGACTAAATCAGGCCGACTCCTGGCTCTGGCGACAACGTGAAGGGCTCCCGCTCAGTGGGAGCCCTTCGCCGTTTCCGGGGCTTCTGAGTCTCAGCCCTCGCCCTCGACAGTCTCGCCCGCCTCCCGACGCCGAAGCACCTCCTCGACGACGCGTTCGAGGACTTCGTACGGCTGCGCCCCGACGACGCCGTACTGCTCATCGAAGATGAAGGTGGGCACAGCCGAGACGCCTGCCTGATGCGCGAACCGGAGCCCGTCGGCCACCTGGCCTTGATACGTCCGCGCTTCCAGGTGGCCGCGCAGTTCGTCGGCCGGCAGCCCCGCTTCCCGCCCCAGTTCGACCAAGGTGTCGATCTGGCCAAGGTCGGCGAGGTCGGTGAAGTAGGCCTTGAGTAGGCGCTTGTTGAAGGCCCAGGCTTCCGGCCTCTCGGCGGCGAATTCGGCCGCTTCGTGGGCCAGCAGCGAGTTTGAGGTCCACTCTCGCCCGCGCGCGAACGTGATCCCGAGTTCGATCCCGCGCTGCTCCATGGCGCTGGGCGCATCGCCGGATTGCGTCATCCGCTTGCGGGGCTTGCCTTCCGGCGGTGTCGAAGGGTCGAGCAAGAACGGCGCGAACCGGACCTCGACGTTGTACTTCGCCTTCAGCTTCTCGACCTCGACGAGGCCGACGTAGCACCACGGTCAGACAAAGTCCGAGACCATGACGATCGAGACCGGCTTGTCTGTTTCCACGCTCACACCCCTGCCGCGAGCCGGATCTGGGCCGCGTGTTCGTGGAGGTGGTGGGCATCCACGGCTAGGATGTCGGCCGCCGAGCGCTTCCATTCGGCATGGACCTTTTCTAGGTCCGTATCCGAGACGTACTTCAGCCGCTTGTTTGTCAACTCGGTGACAGCCTCCAGGCCCGCTATCGCCTCGGCTGCCGTCGCGTAGGACGGTTGGGCGAATTCGACTCCCGGGTAGCCGCAGGCCGTGCAGACGGCGGTCGTAAACATGGCTTCGACGGGGACGACGTGCTCGGCGGCTTCCCGCGCTGACCAGGCGGCCTCGCCTTCGCCGCCGGCGGGCTTGCGTTCCCAGGCGCCGCTGGCGGCGGCTTCGAGGGCGGAACGGAGGGCGGCGCGCCCATCGGCGATCGCGCTGCGGAGTTCATCAGGTGTAGCCATGTCTTATCGGGCTCCTCTTTCGTGTGTCGCCGCCGCGACGAGAGCCGCGAACAGCGCTTGGGCGTGATCGATTTCGGCGGCGAGCTCTTCGGGGTGCCATTGCACCGCCGCCAGAAAGCCATCGTAGCGCGGAAGTTCGATCGCTTCGATGACGCCGTCCGGCGCCCAGGCGACGGCCTCGACGCCTTCACCCAGCCGGTGCACGGCCTGGTGGTGCATCGAGTTCACTTGACGTTCGCCAGACCCAATCAAGCCGGCGAGCTTCGTCTCGGGCTGGACATGGACGGCGTGGGTCGGCGTCTCTCGGGGGTCGCTTTGGGCGTGGCGGATGGTCGTGGCGAAGCCGGAAGGGATGTCCTGGTGGAGCGACCCGCCAAGGGCAACGTTCAGCACCTGCATCCCGCGGCAGATACAGAACAGCGGCAGCGCCGCCGCCAGCGCCCTCGTGATGAGGGCTGCCTCGAAGGCGTCGCGCTCATCGGAGACGCCGACGACCGTGATGTGCGGGGCCTCGCCGTAGCGCGCCGGATTGACGTCGCCCCCGCCGGTCACGACGAGGCCGCCGAGCGACGCGAACAACGCATCGAGGGCGGCCGGGCCAAGAGTATGCGGCAACAGCACTGGTATACCGCCGGCCGTCTCGACGGCGCGCATGTAGTCCGTGTTCAGGGAGACGCGTTGCGGCCCTTTGCCGGCGGGCGCGATCGAGGTCGTGATGCCGATGAGGGGGGATGGCATGTGCCAATCATAGCGAGCGGATGCCCGTAGCGGCGGGCCAGGAGCGGACTTTCCCTTCCCCCATCGCGACAACGAACGCGAAGCACGCGAGGATGTCGTCGTGCTCGAGGTACGGAAAGTCGTAGAGGAGCTCTTCGATCGTCATGCCCCCGGCCAGGTACCCGAGGATGTCGTAGACCGTGATCCGCATGCCGCGGATGCACGGCTTGCCAGACCGGACGGCTGGGTCGATGGTGATGCGCTCGCGGAAGTCCATGCGCAGATCGTACACGATTCGACCGCGTCGGCGCGGAGCAGTCGAGGCGCTTCGCCACGGTCACCTGATGGCGAGCGGGACCACCTGCGATGCGCGCAGCTTCCGGTCGCGCGTCAGGAGCGGGACGCCGTGGACGCTCGTCGCCGCGATCAACTCGTCGGCTGGGTCGCTGCGGAAATCGAGGCCAGAGGCGGCGCGGCAAACCTCGGCGGTCACGTCCCAGATCGTGACCGAGGACAGGAACTCTCCGAGCCCTGGGTCGCTGAGGCCGATGTCGATTCGCCCGAGCTTAAACAGTTTGCCAATCTCAGATAACGACCGACGAACCCCCCCAACTCTCCCTGGCCAGCGCGGCACGCCCGCCAGCCATCAGCTTGCCGCCCAGGGCGAACAACACTATGTGTGTCAAGGTTCAGCATGCCGTTCCAACTCGTCCGGCTCCCAACCGGAAACGGGGGACTCGATATCGCCGAGGATGTGCAACCGTCCGCGCAACGTGCCGATGAAGTGGGCATGCGGCCCGAGCGGCTCCGCGGAAGGGCCGGAGTCACGGGTCACTTGTACGGTCTCCCAATCCGAAACCGGCGATTCGATGTCGCCGAGGATGAGCAGTTCGCCCTTTAGGAATCCGATCAACTCGCGAGGGTCGCCAGACGCCGGCGGTCGTCTCGTCAGGCGCCTCGTTACGCCATGAGTCCGAAACCGGCGATTCGATGTCGCCGAGGATGAAGCCCTTCCCCTTGAGGGCGCCAATGAATCGGCTCGGGTAGCCGCGCGATTCCCTAACCGGGATCAGTCTCGCCACGGGCAGTCCACCCTTGGTGATCACGATGCCTTCCGGGTCCACGTCGTCAAGGATCGCGAGGCATTCCTCTCGAAACTGGGCTGCGGCTATCGTCCTCATCGTCCAATTCTCCGGCGGCGCATCGGCCTTGTCCACGTTCGCCACCCCGCCACCCCGGATCCGCCTTCGCGACACGCCTGGTACCATCGAACCATCTTCTTAAGCCGAAAGAGGCCCCGAACCCATGGCTGAAACCGCGACCTTGAAAGTGGGCGACGCCGCCCCCGACTTCGAACTCGTGATGGACCCGATGACCCGCGCCAAGTTCAAGCTCAGCGACCAGAAGGGCAAGAGCGCCGTGGTCATCAACTTCCTCCCAGCCGCGTTTTCGCCGGCTTGCTCGACTCAGCTCCCTCTGATCGAGACCAAGGCCGCCGAGTTCGCCAGCCAGAACGCCATCCCGGTCGTGATCTCCTGCGACAACGCCTGGAGCAACAAGGCTTGGAAGGAACAGACGAAGGTCTCGTACGAGGTCCTCTCGGACTTTGAGCCTAAGGGCGCCGTTTCGCGGGCGTACGGCGTCTACATCGAAGCGGCGGGGCTCGCCAACCGCGTCGTCGTCGTCGTCGGGAAGGATGGCAACGTCGCCTGGATCCAGCCGGCCGCTAAGATCACTGAAATGCCGGATTACGACCCCGTGCTTTCCTGCGAGAAGTAAACACGAGGACGAAGGGATCCCGTCCTGGGCGGCGGTCGGTGTAGGCTGGCCGCAACGAGCGCGTTGTCTGCCGCACTCCAAACTCGTGCTGGCCGCTACGGGGCTCTCTGGAGCCTCGTCGCGGTCGGCCTTGGCGTGCACCTCACGGGTCTCGCATGGGACGTTTACATGCACTCCAGCGATTCCACGCTGGCCGCGCGTGAAGGGGTCGTCACGCTCCAGAATCCGTCGCACGTCCTGATTTTCGCGGGGATCGGCCTCATCGTGGCTGGGCTGCTCGGGACGGCGTGGCTCTGGCTGAGCGAACGCCGCCTGCCGGGGTTATCCGGCGCGGCGATGCGCTTTGCGGCCGTCCCGATCGTCGGGGCTGGCGCGGCCGCGTCCATCTGGGTCGCGTCGCTCGCTCGCGACTCCGCGCACGGCCACACCGCCGCGGCGGCCGACCACGCGCAGGTCGCTGTCGCCGCCGTGCCGCCCCCAACCGGAGCCGTCCAAGCTGCTACCAGCCCCGAGGACCACACCGGTCACCCCCACCCCGGCGGCGGCGCGGCTGCCGGGGCGGACCCGGCGCCGATGGACGAAGGCAGCGCACACTTCCACGGGGCAGAGGTCCGCGTTTCCGAAGCCAATCTCCGCGCTGGCCTGGAATTCGTCGACCGCGTGAAGGCGCACGTGGCCCAGTTCGAGGATGTTTCCTCGGGCCTGGGCGCGGGCTATCTCCAAGCAACGCAGGACCTTGAGGGGATCGCC
The DNA here is from genome assembly GCA_945861295.1 of bacterium. GTDB lineage: Bacteria > Chloroflexota > Dehalococcoidia > Tepidiformales > Tepidiformaceae > CAMAUF01. Next base: position 9,151 of record CAMAUF010000056.1, read on the forward strand.
GCTCACTTCGTAAACCTTCTCTACCTGGCGGATGACCACGAACTCGACCCGGAACGGCCGGAGGTGCTCCTATACACCAAGCGTCTGGACGGCACTTGGCGGCTCATCGGCGTGATGTTCCAGACGCGCGATACAAGCGAGGCGCCACCGAGCTACTTCGGCGGACTCGATACCTGGCATTACCACACGAACCTCTGCTTCACCGCCGCCGGGGTCAGGGTCGTGAACGCCGCCTCCGACTGCCGGGGAGTCTTCACGGCGCGGACGGGCTGGGAGCTCCACGTCTGGACTGAGCCTGGCGCCGACGGCCCATTCTCCCACGACTACGCGCCGATCAAGCCGGGCAAGTTCCCGCCGGCGAGCCTGCCCGCCGCC
>CAMAUF010000057.1 GCA_945861295.1 bacterium
GGTGCTGCAGCCGCGCCATCGCTTGATCGGCGGCCGCCACTTGAAGGCCGCGCAGGAGGTGCGCGACAAGGGCGAGGGCATCGTCCTCGATATGGACCATTGGGGCTGGTCCGACATCGTGCTCCCGCTGGGCCTGTTCTGGTGGCGGGGATACCGGCCTTTGACCCAGAAACTCTTCTTCCTGATCGGCATGCGCTGGATCGAGAAGTTCTGGGTGAAGTTTGGCGACCGTTCCTACATCATCCCCCCGGTCCTTTGGCCAGAGCACCCGACCGACGCGCAGGCGCTCCAACTCGCCCGCTACGCGGCCGAAGCCTTCCGGATCAACGACGACCAGCTCGAGGCCGGCAAGATGACCTGGGCGGCGAGCCAGGGCACCCGCGGCCGGCCGCCGGCGGGGCGGCCCTCAGACCCGCCCGGCATCATCGCGCCCGAACGCGGCGCTTGGCGGATTTGGCGCAAAGCCGCCTTCGTCGTCCCCGTCGCCCTCGAAGGCACCGAGCGCATCACGCCGGTGGGGACGTGGTTCCCGCGGTTCTGGCGGCCCCTCAAAGTCATCGTCGGCGACCCGATCGCCGTGCGGGGACGCAGCCCCAGTTCGGAAGAGGTCGCGATCGCGCGCGCTATGCTCCACGTCGAGTTCGGTGACCCGCGCTACGCCGGCGTGTACCGCGAGGTTGCCGAGCGGGCCGTGGCCGAGAAACGCCGCGCCGCCGTTGGCCAGACGGCCCCGGGAGAGGCGACAGCCCGGACATAGCCCCGATAGCCATGGAGGGAGCGATCTCGGCGGCCGCGTCCCTTCCCCGCGTCCAGGCGTACCCTCCTTGCCCAAAGGGCTATGAGACCAACCGGCACGGGCCACAGCGCTTCCCTATCGCCCGCCAGCGCGCCAAGCTGCGCCATCCGCCCCAAGCCCGTAGACTCGCGCCACACGCAAGGAGGACGCCATGACACCCGAAGAACTCTGCGAAATCGAGGAGATCCGCCGCGCCAAGCACATGTATTCCTGGATGTACGACGGCGCCGACGTGGATGGCCTCGTCGACCTCTTCACCGACGACGCCATCTGCGAGTTCGGCCCGTACGGCACCTGGACTGGCAAGGACGCCATCCGCGACGGGTATAGCCTCAACATCGGCCGCGAAGGCTCGCCGTTCTCGACCATCCATGCCATGGCGAACCAGGTCATCGACCTCAAGGGCGATACGGCCCACAGCCGCTGTTTCCTCCTCGACCTCGTGATAGCCGACGACGGCCGTAACCCGCTGCAGCTGCTCGGGATTTACGACGAGGACTTCCGCAAGGAGGGCGGCCGTTGGCGGATCAGCCGCTCTCGCATCGACTTCCTCTGGACGGCCAGCGGCGGCCGCGTCCAGGGCGAACTGGCACAGACGTTGCGTACCGGCGCCGAGTAAGGGCCACTGGGCACTTACTGGCCCGGGAACTCCGCGTCGACATTCGCATCGTCGAGCACACGCTTGAGCCGGCGGCGCAGGTCCGCCTCCGCTGGCCAGCGCCGGTTGCGCGGCGCTTCCGCGATGATCGTGACGCGCACGTCGCCCGAGACGGCCAGGCGCGTCGCCGCGACCTTCTCGGCCCCGGCCAGCGCCGCCTCGATTGCCGCCAGCGCGGTTTCGCTCTCCCGAAACGCGACTTCGACCTCCACCCGGATGCGGCCGAGGCCCGGCGTCCGGTTGGTCGCGGTCGTGATTGTGCCGTTGGGGATGGTGTGGACGTTGCCTTCGCCATCGCGGATCAGCGTGCGGCGCGGGTTTATGTCGACCACCTCGCCCGTCACGGTCGCGACGGTGACGGTGTCGCCGACCGCGAACTGCTCCTCGGCGATGATGAAGATGCCGTTGAGCACATCCTTGATCAGCGTCTGCGCGCCAAGCCCGACCGCGATGCCGACAACGCCGACGCCGGCCACCAGGGGCACGACGTTCAGCCCCAGCGCGGCCAGGACGACGCCGATCCCGATGAACGCGGCGACGATCGTGACCGACCAGCGCAAGGTGCCCTGCAACGTGCGCAAGCGCCGCTCGACCGCTTGCGCCTCGCCGCCACGCAGCCGGCTGGCGGGCAGGAAGAGGCCGCGCAGCAACTTGCCGACCAGCCAAGGCCCCAGCAGGTGCAACGCTACGATGAGCGCGAGCGCCGCGGCCACCTTGGGCGCGTCGTCGATCAGCCAATCCTGCCAGTCGTCGAACGTCCGCGGGACCAGGAATATCAGCATCACGCGCGGACCAATCTGGCGTAGGTTTGGAGCAGACGTTTGGTGCCCGCCGTCTCGAAGGTGACCTGGTACTCGATGTCGCCGCCGTTCTTGGAGACGCTCAACACCGCGCCGACGCCGAACTTGGCGTGGCGAACGCGGTCGCCCGCGACGAACTCGGCCTCGCCGGGGGCGGCGGGCGGGAGGGGCGGAGCGTGAATGACGGCCTCGACGTAGGTGCGCGGACCTGCCCCCGCCGGCGCCGCCTTCGCGCCCGAGCCGAAGTTCCGTAAGACGCTCTTCGGGATGTCGGAAAGGAAGCGCGATGCCGGGTTGGTCGAGCTGCCGCCCATCATGTACCGGCGGAAGGCCCGTGTCAGGTAGAGCAGGTCCATCGCTCGCGTCATCCCGACATAGGCGAGGCGGCGTTCCTCTTCCATTTGGCGCGGGTCGTCGAAGCTGCGGATGTGCGGCAGGATGCCCTCCTCAAGCCCGACCAGGAAGACGACCGGGAACTCGAGCCCCTTCGCGGCGTGCAGAGTGATCAGCGTCAGCGCTTGCGCCGCCCCTTCGAGGTCATCTACGTCGGCGATGAGCGCGACGTCATTGAGGAACTGGGCGAGGTCCGAATCGGCGCCCACGTCTTCGTATTGCTCGATCACGGCGCGGAGCTGTTCCACGTTCGCGAGGCGTTCTTCGGTCTCCGGGTCCTTCGCCTCGCTGAGGTAGGTCTGGTAGGCGATTGCGGCGACGAGCGCGTCGAAGAGATCAGCGAGGCGCCCATCCTTCAGCTCACGCAAGCCGTTGAGGGCGACCACGAATTCGCGCAGCCCCGCCGAGGATCGGCCCGTCACCCCGGGCACCTGGACGCCGCGCGCCGCGGACTCGACAACATCCCAGAGCGCCATCCCGGAAAGGCTCGCCTGCTCGCGCAGCCGCTCCATCGTTTTGTCGCCGATCCCGCGGCCCGGCACGTTGATGACGCGCAGCAAGCTCGCCTCGTCCAGCCGGTTCTGGATCAGCCGCAAGTAGGCGATCAGGTCCTTGACTTCGCGGCGCTGGTAAAAGCGGACGCCGCCGACGATCCGGTATGGGATGCGATGCCGGACCATGGCGTCTTCGATGGCGCGGGACTGGGCGTTGGTCCGATACAACACAGCCATGCCGCTGAGCTCGCGGCCCGTGGTCCGCAGCCGTGCCACCTCGGAGGCGACGAACTCGCCCTCTTCTTCGTCGGAGTACGCCTCGTAGAGCGTGACCAGGTCGCCCCCAGGCCGATCGGTCCAGAGGCGGCGTGGCTTGCGATCCGGATTCTTGGCGATGACCGCCTCGGCGGCGGTGAGGATCGCCTGGACTGAGCGGTAGTTCTGTTCGAGCAGGTAGACCGCGCAGCCTGGGTAGTCCCGCTCGAAGTAGCCGATGTTGCGGACATCGGCTGCGCGCCACGAATAGATGCTTTGGTCAGGGTCTCCCACCACCGCGATGTTGCCGTGGGTCGAAGCGAGCAGGCGAGCGAGCGCGTACTGCACCGGGTTCGTGTCCTGGAACTCATCCACGAGGACGTAGAGGAAGCGGCCGGCGTACTTCTCACGCGTCACCTCCGATTGCTGGAAAAGCCGGACGGCTTCGTTGAGCAGGTCGTCGAAGTCGAGGGCCGATGCGCCCTTGAGCGCTCCCTGGTACCGCTCGTAGGCCTGGGCGACGACCTCTTCGAAGTACTCCTTGACCCGCCGGCGGTACTCTTCGGGGCCGACCAGTTCGCTCTTGGCGTTCGAAATGGCGGAGAGAATGGCCCGCGGCTGAAAACGCCGTGGATCCACGCGGAGGTCATCGATGACACGCTTCATGAGCGCGACCTGGTCGGCGTCGTCGTAGATCACGAAGTTTGGGTCGATGCCGATGTGCGCGCCGTCGACCCGGAGCCAGCGCGCGCAGAGTGAGTGAAACGTGCCGAGGCTGAGCGAGCGGGCGTCTTCGCCCAACAACTTTTCGCTGCGCTCACGCATCTCGCGAGCGGCCTTGTTCGTAAAAGTGACCGCGCAGATGCGCCACGGCGCCACTCGCTCATTGCGGACGAGGTTGGCAATCCGCTGTGTGATGACGCGGGTCTTGCCGCTGCCGGGCCCCGCCAAGACGAGCAAGGGGCCGGCGCCATGCGTCACCGCCCCGCGTTGCGGCGGGTTCAGCCGCTCGAGCGGGTCGGCCAGAGCTTCCATGGCGGTCACGGGTACACCGTACCATCGGTCAAGGCGACCGATCGATTTGGCATAACCGAGGCCAAACGCCAAGGAATGTGGGTGGTATACTTCATGCGACGGGGCAGGAGAGGTTGATGTTCCTAGCCGAGATTAGTTGGCCAGGTGGCGACTGGCAGACCACGCTGAAATACGTCCTCTTCCCGATCGGCGCCTATCTCATCGCGCTTTGGTTGACGCTCGTGTTCTGGGCTTACCGGGACATCCGCCAGCGCTCGCGCGACCCGATCGTCCAGGTCACCGCAGTGCTTCTTGTGCTGGTCTTCGTCTTTCCCGGCCACTGGCTCTACCTGATCCTCCGGCCTCGCTACACGCTCGTCGAGTTGTACGAACGGTCCTTGGAGGAGGAGGCGCTGCTCCAGGACCTCGAGGACCTGAAGTCGTGCCCGACCTGCCGGAGGCGGATCAACGATGACTTCATCATCTGCCCGTCCTGCCGAACCCGATTGAAAGAACCGTGCCGGTCTTGCGCGAAGCCGCTGAGCCACGCCTGGATCGCCTGCCCGTACTGTGGTTTGGAGAAGCCAGCAGCCAGCTCACGTACCTCCGCCGGGAACCAACCAACGTCTTCGATGCCGCGGCCTCCGGCCCAGCCTCCGCGCTCACAGAAGCAGCCCGCAACTCGCCCGCTGGCCGCACCCATCGACCTCCCGGCCAGCAACGGACAGGCCGTGACCGGATACACGCGCCCACAAGCGCCCCCTCCCGAAGGCGACGACGCGATGATCGGGACACGGCGAGACTGACCCTCTTGGCGGCGCTGCTTCCCTCGGTGGAGCCGAACGCTGCCAACCCGAGACGCGACCCGCTAGGGAGTCTCTGGCCCATCGCCGAACGCAGTTGGCCGAGTGCGAACGTCGGCGCCTCGACGCCCACGGGCGACGTGCTTAGACCTCGAGGCCGTGGAAGAGGTCCGACGCCTCAAGCAGTTCGCACATCCGGTCGAGCTTGCGTTCGCCGAGGAAGCGCGTGTTGTCCCAGATCCCTTCGAGCGCGATCACGGTGTTCTCCGTGTCTGTCAGCGACAGGAGCACCGGCACGCCTTGCGCCGTCGCCGCGTCGAAGAGGTAGTCCGACGGCCGGCGCCCGCCGGTGAGGATGAGGCAGGTAGGGTCGGAGCGAAGCGCGGCCAGGTGCATATCAGTCTTATCGAAGCGCACGACAACCGCCTTGGATGCGAAACGGCGCAGGTGCGGTTGACCGGCGTCCGAGGAGATCGGCGAGACCACGAGCCGATCGCAGGTGGCTTCCCATTGGTCGCCAGGGACCAGCACCTCGGCCCGCAAGGCGGCTTGGACTTCTCCGATGCTGAAGCCGGCTAACGTTTCGTCCTCGCCAACTTCGACCACGAGCGTCGTGCCGATGGTGGCGGAGCGCGTCGCGGTGACAGAACGGACGTCAGTCACCACGACCGCGATCGGGCTCAGGCCAGCCGGTACCTCGGTGGGGGAAAACTCCCGCGCGACGAGGACGGCGGCCCCGCCCAGCAGGAGAGCGATCTCTAGGCCAACTTCGACGACGAGCAGTGCGTTCGGACCGGGGTCGCGGATGTCGGCGGCTGGGACCGGGGCGGCCGGGCTTCCCGGCGCGAAGCTTAATCCCGCGTAAAACGCGGCGTCCCCTCCGGCGTTGGCCGAATCATCGGCCACGCGAGCGATCTGTGTCGGAGTGCCCTGATAGGCGTAGTGGCGGGCAATGGCTGCGGCCACGCCGGTCTTACCAGCGCCTTGGGCCTGTGAGGTGACGACAACAAGAGGCACGCGCATCCTCGGGGCGCCAGCCGCGCCAGCCCGATTGTGCCTTCCGCCGTGGATTCCAGCAACCGGGACGTGTGCACGGCCGACCGTTCGCCCAAGTCTGCCGCGCCAGTGGCCCGGCGGCCCCGGCTGTGGTCAGATCCGGCGCATGACCATCACCCGGAAAGTCACCGTCGAACGAAACCGGCTGCGGTTCGCCGCCGCCCACATGGCCACCTTCCGCGGCGAGTGCGAGCCGCTCCACGGCCACAACTACGACATCATCCTCGAACTCGAAGGCGACCTGACGCCCGACGCCTGGATTTGGGACTTTGGCGAACTCAAGCGCATCGTCCGCGGCCTCGTCGACCAGCTCGACCACAAGTTCCTGCTCCAGCGAGCCAGCGCGGTCCTCGCCATCGAAGAGCGCGAGCGCCATTGGTACGTCGCCTTCGGCGAGCGCAGCTACCTTTTCCCGAAAGAAGATGTGGCCGTCCTCCCGATCGAGAACACGACGGCTGAGCGCATCGCCGAGTGGCTGGCCGAGCGCATCGTCGCCGCCATCCGTGGAGCTGGCGCCGCCAATATCGTCAAGCTTACGGTCGGCGTTGAGGAGATGCCGGGGCAAGCGGGCTGGTATACTCTGGACTTGTAGCCCGCTGTCTGGGGCTGCCGGGAGGGCCAGAGATGTCGCTGCAGCAGTTTGATTGGGACAAAACCATCAACGAGATCCTCGCCGGCAAGATGGTTTGCCAGGCCTGCGGCGCGATGGCGGACGAGATGGTCGTAGGCTACACCCGCTCGGCGGAGGCGGCCCAGTTTGCGGAACGCTGCCAAGACTGCGTCGACAAGTCGGATTGCGATGCCCGCAAGCTCGTCGTTGTGTGCGAGGCCTGTGCCAAGGTCTACCGCGTCAACGGACAGCTGACCGACGAGACGGGCATGATGACCGTCATCATCGACGAGTGCCGCCACAACCTCGAGGATTCCGTGGATTACCTCGCCAACTTCTGGAAAGAAGACATCGAGGTCGAATACGACGACATGAGCAAGCCGCTCGACGAAGTCGACCCCGAACTCTTCAAGGAAGAGGACAGTTGGCGGATCAAGCTCGAAGAAGAGTACATCACGCTCCATCGCTGGTTCAGGGAGCATGGCCGGCCGATACCGGACCCAGGCTGGCGAAGCCAGTACGTCGAGGACGTCATCCAACTGGGGTACGCCACCCTCCTGGGAGACTGAGCGCGAGCGGCCCGAAGGCTGGCTCGCCAGCCTCCCAGGGCGCGGCGCCGAAGGCGACGGGACTTCTCAGGAATTTCGCTTGGCGCAGCGCTCCCGATGTGGCTATACTGATCTTCGGAGTGCGGAAGTAGCTCAGTGGTAGAGCGCCTCCTTGCCAAGGAGGAGGTCGCGAGTTCGACCCTCGTCTCCCGCTCCAACCTTTCCAAGTGCGAACGCCCGGCTACCGGGCGTTCTTCGTTTCCGGCGGCTTCTCCGGTACACTGAGGGCGACCAACCCAGCCGAAGTGGCGGAATGGCAGACGCGGCGGTCTCAAAAACCGTTGAGCTACCAAGCTCGTGTGGGTTCGAATCCCACCTTCGGCACCAGAACCAACGACGGCGCCGTGGCGCCGCGTGGCCGGGGCTCGCTACGGTCGAGGATGAATCGCCCGCGGCCGTGGATGAGGCGAGAACCGACCCTCTTGTTCCTCGGTGCGGCACTCACGGCCGGGCGCCGGGATCAGCGCTTTGCCAGACGGTCAGACTCGGCTACCTTCAGGGATTGAATGTGTGTTCACAGGCGATGCGTGGCGCTCGCGCTAAATCTATGCATCGCACTTTGGAGGCTCCCCTGGTCACCCCCGTAAGCATGAAGCAGCTCCTGGAGGCCGGCGTCCATTTCGGCCACCAAACCCGCCGCTGGAACCCGAAGATGCGGCAATTCATCTTCACCGAGCGCAACGGCATCCACATCATCGACCTCCAGCAGACCGTGACCCGGCTGGATGACGCCATCACCTTCGTCCGGGACATCGTCGCGGGCGGCGGCGAAGTGTTGGTCATCGGGACGAAGAAGCAGGCCCGCGAAACCGTCGAAACTGAGGCCGGCCGCTCGGGCATGCCGTTCGTCAATAACCGGTGGCTCGGCGGCACCCTGACGAACTTCAGGACGATCCAGAGCCGCATCCGCCATCTCACCCAACTGGAGATCGCCGTCGCCCGGGGCGACTTCCTGCGCATGACCAAGAAGGAACAGCTCGACATCACCAACGAGATCGAGCGGCTGAACCGGTACTTCGGCGGGATAAAGCGGATGGAACGGCTCCCGGCCGCCGTCTTCATCATCGACACGGTCAAAGAGAACATCGCCGTCGCCGAGTGCAAGCGGCTTTCGATCCCGATCGTCTCGCTGGTCGATACCAACTGCGACCCCGACCCGGTCTCATATCCCATCCCAAGCAACGACGACGCGATCCGCGCCATCAAACTCATCCTGGGCAAGATCGCCGACGGCGCGGCCGAAGGCCGCGCGATGCGCGAATCTGGCGCGCTCCCGGGTACGGCGGTCGATGACTTCGCGGCGGCGGCGGCGGAAGCGCTCAACAGCGGCAGCTTCAGCGCCTCGCCCGACGCGGCCGAAGCCCCCACGGCGGGCGAAACGTCCGTCACCGTCATCTCCACCGACCAGCAAGCACGTACGCCACAGAGCGAGGAGTAAGCGTTGGCCGCAGTCACTACCGCAATGATCAAACAACTTCGTGAAACGACCGGGGCGGGCGTCATGGATGCCAAACGCGCCCTCGACGCCACGGGCGGCAACCTCGACAAGGCCAAGGAGATCATCCGCGAACAGGGCCTTGCGCGGGCCGATAAGCGTTCCGAACGCGAGACACGGCAAGGCAAGGTCGAAAGCTACCTCCATGCCGGCGGCCGCATCGGCGTCCTGGTCGAACTCAACTGCGAGACGGACTTCGTCGCCAACACCGACGAGTTCAAGGGTTTGGCCCGCAACGTAGCCATGCAAATCGCCGCCATGAACCCGGCCGTCGTCTCCGTCGAGGATCGCAAGCCGGAGCACGAGGGCAGCGATGTTGAGGTTTGCCTGCTCAGCCAGCCGTACATCAAAGACGGCTCGCGGACGATCGCCGACCTTGTCAAGGACGTTGTCGCCAAGACAGGCGAAAACGTCCGCGTCAGCCGGTTCGTCCGCTTTGAGCTCGGCCGTTAGCGCGGCCGCTGGCGAGGCGCCTGCCACGCGCTATCGCCGAGCGTTGGTCAAGCTCAGCGGTGAGGCGCTCATGGGCGA
>CAMAUF010000058.1 GCA_945861295.1 bacterium
GGAGTAGCGCAGGTCGGCGCCCTTGGCGGGGCCGCGCCGCCGCCTTCCGCCGCCGCCGCCGCGGGCCGCGCCGCCGAAGAAGGCGTCGAAGATATCGCCGAAGCCTTCGAAGTTCTGAAAGCCGTCGCCGCCCGCGCCCGCGTTGTTGCCCTCGACGCCGGCGTGGCCGAAGCGGTCGTACCGGGCGCGCTGGTCGGCATCGGACAGCACTTCGTAAGCGCGGTTGATCTCTTTGAACCGGTCGGGGGCATCGCTGGCGCTGTTGCGGTCCGGGTGGTACTGCATCGCCATCTTGCGATAGGCCTTCTTGAGCTCGTCGGGCGTGGCGGTTTGGACGACGCCGAGGGCCTCGTAGAAGTCACGTTGTGTTGCGGCCATGACTTAGCAGTGTAGCACGCGGAGTGCCAAATCGAAGCGCCTTCGTTCAGGTTGGGTGAGCCTCGCGCGCCTGAAGCTCGGGTCGCCTACGCTAACGGCATGGTCCCCAGCGATGCGCGCGAACTGTTCCAGGCCTTCACGGGCGGCCCGACGGCGCTCCGCGAGGCGATCAGCGGCCTCAACGCGGGGACGATGAACCAGCGCCCGCCCGGCAACGACTGGAGCATCCGCGACGTGATGCATCACCTTGCCGACCACGAACTCGTGCGCGCCGTGCAGGTCCGGCTGGTCGTCGTCGCCGCCGAGCCGCCGCCGCTGTTTGGCTACGACGAAGGGGCGTGGCAACGCAAGCTGCAGTACCTCTGGCGCAGCCCCGAGGCGGCGCTCTCGCTCTTCGACCAGGCGCGCTACACGACGGCCGAGCTGCTTTCGCACTGCGACAAGGCCGCCTGGGCCCGCACCGGCCTGCACGCCGAGCGAGGCCCGCAAAGCGTGCACGACCTCGTCGCCGGCCTGGTGCGGCACACGGCGGAGCACGTCGCGCAAGTCACCGAGGCGCGGGCCGCGCTGTCACGGCCGCGCGCGTAGCCGAAAGTCGTTCACCGTGCGCTAACAATCGTGTGCTGCGACAATCGCGCCGTGAACCGCCGATGCCTCGGACCGAATCGCCCCCGCTGATGGCCAGCCCCGCCGCCAACAACGCCGCGGAAGAGCCCGTGTTCGTCTTTCCCTGGCGGCGCAATCTCGCCTTCGCCTGGATCGGCGTCTTTGTCGGCCTCATGGGGGCGAACTTCGTCTTTCCGTTCATCCCTTTCTATATCAAGGAACTTGGCGTCGAGGAGAAGGGCCAAGTGGCGCTGTGGACTGGGTTCACGGCGAGCGCGACCGGACTCTCGCTCTTTCTGACGGCCCCACTCTGGGGCGCGCTTGCCGACCGCGTTGGCCGCAAGCCGATGTTCGTCCGCGCGCTGATCGGCGCGGGCGTGGTCATCGCGCTTATGGGCCTCGTGCAATCTCCCTGGCAGCTGGTGGGTTTGCGCTTCCTGATGGGTCTCTTCTCGGGCACGATCGCCGCCGCCTCGGCCCTCATCGCCTCGACGACGCCCAGGGAGAAGGTCGGGCCGGCCCTCGGCGTGCTGCAAACGGGCCAGTTCTCGGCGAACATGCTGGGCCCGATCATCGGCGGCACGGTCGCCGAGTCGCTCGGCATCCGCGAGTCGTTCTTCTTCTGCGGCGTGCTCTTCCTGGTGGCGGCGACGCTCGTCTTTGTCTTCGTCAAAGAGGACCGCGCGGCCGTGATGCGCGCGGCGCCGGGCCGCCATGGCAACTCGGGCAACTTCTTCACCAACCTCCGGGAGGTCGTCTCCGACAAGCAGATCCTGCTGATGTTGGGGCTGCTCTACTCGCTTTGGCTCTCGACCTCGTTCGTGCGACCGCTGATGCCGATCAGCGTCGACAACTTCTCGGAAGCCTCCGCCGATGGTGCGCACGTCGCCCTCCACCTCGGCTTCACGACGATGGAGCTGGGCGAAAAGCGGGCATCGAGCTTCGTCACGGCCGCGCTCGGGCTGACGGCGACGGTCGCGGCGCTCACGCTGGGTCCGTTGGCCAAGCGCATCGGCTACAAACGGACGGTCACGGGCGCGGCGGCGGCCACGAGCCTGATCTTCATCCCGGTCGCGCTCTCCGGCTCATACGGCTGGTTCATGCTGTTCTTCGCGATGGTCGGCCTCACGCAAGGGGCGATGGTGCCGTCGATGAACGCGCTGATCGCTGGGGCCACGCCCGATGGCAAGCATGGCAGCGCTTTTGGCCTCGCTTCCAGCATGCAGTCGCTGGCGCTCATGACGGGGCCGCTCGTGGCGAGCCTCATCGTGAGCCAGTTCGGGATCCGCTGGAATTACGTCGTGATCAGCGGCGTGCTCATGGTGGCCGCGGTCGTGGGAATGGCCTGGCTCAAGCCAGCGCCGCCGGCGGGCGAGGGCTTTGCTCCCCGCGGGCGGCGTTAGACCGAAGCGGCAGTGCGCAATCGGCGGCGAGCCCGGGCTATCGGCTGACCTTTTGCTCGATGTACGAACGCATCGGCCCAATGTCGACCTTCAACTTGCGGACGGCCGCCTCCCATTCCACGACCGAGGGCCCGTGCTCGTCTTGGGCCACGGATTCGGCGACCAGCTGGCTGAGTTCGTCGATGCGGGCGTGCAGCCGTTCGAGACTGAACTGACCGGCGAGGAGTTCGCGGCTGGCGGAGGCGTACTGTTCGCGTCCGAACGCCGCGACGCGAGAGATCAGCGGGTCGCACGATGGCGGCCGCCCCGGGATGTTGAGGAACACCTTGACCTGGTTGCACGCCTGGGGGGCATCCCAATCGGGCATGCGGTAGAAGGTCCGGATCGGGCTGGGGTAGTTGAAGGAGAAGTCCAAGTCCCAAGGGATGAGCCAGACACGATCCGAGAACGCCTCCTTGTACCAGAAGTAGTTGTGGTTATAGCAAGGCCCCGCTGGACAGTACCAGCCGACGATGCCATCGAAATTATCGATCAGGCGGTCGACTGCCAGGAAATTCATCAAGGTGTCGAGATCGGTCCACGACGCCAGCGTGTCCAGGAATGCGTCGTCCGGGGCGGCTTTGAGCGCCTCGGCGAAGCGCAGCATATCCTCGGCATTCTTGGCGGGCCCCGCCTCAACGGCGGCTGTGTACGGCTCGACGGTGAGATGCTCCGGCCAGACATCCTTAAAGAGCGTGCCCTTGCCGGCATCGGGGAAGGCGTGCTGGATGAACTCTTCGTCGATCTCTTCGACGGCCAGGAAAAGGCCCACGAACTCGCCGTTCACGGTCACTCTCGCGTACGCCGTCCGCGGAGCTGGGACGCCGGCCTGGCGAAACTGTTCGTAGCCGAGCATTTCGTGCATCTTTGTCGCGTCTTTTTCCATGGCGTGCAGGTTGAGCCGTCGCAGGCCGAAGAATCGACCCGCGGAGTCGTATTCGTTGAACTTGAGTTTGAGCGAGAGCTTCTTGCAGGTTTGGGCGCCGGCCGGGTTAAAGCAGAAGCGCAAGGCCCCGTAGCTGCCCTTGTACCGGACCGCGACGTCCTCATAGACGCGCCCGCCGAACTTCAACGTAGCCGGGACATACTGTTCGAGGACCTCGTTGGCGTTGAGCCATTCCCAGTCGGCATCGCTGACCGTGAGTTCGTAGCTCTGGACGGTCGAACTGTCGAAGACAATGGACGAGGGCACGCCCCGATAGGCCTTGGGGATCGCCGCCTGCAGGTCGGCGTAGGTGTCGAGGCGGAGGCGATCGCCATCGCGTTGGGCGCCCCAGAACAGGAGCGCTCCCACGGTGACCGCCAAGAAAAACGCCGCGCCAGTACGAGATGGCATAGCCTGGCAGCATACCTGAACGCTTCACCATAGGACACGGTGCTTTCATACTCGCGCAATGGTGAACGCTGCATTAAGGGCGCCCGTTGTCGCCGCGCCGGAGGAGTTCCGGCGGTTCGAGCGGAAGTTCCCCGTCGAGCCCGCGCGCGCGGACCTGTTGGCGGCGTGGCTCGGTCACGCCTGCCTCCAAGCCGGGGCCTACCCGGTCGGAAGGGTGACGAGCTGCTACTTCGACACCCCGGATTGGGATAGCTACTTCGCCTCGATTGATGGCGACCACGAAAAACGGAAGGTGCGCCTGCGTTGGTACGATGCGCTCCCCGCGACCGGCCCGGTGACCGCGTTTCTCGAAACCAAGGAGAAAGCTGGGTTCGCGACCTGGAAGCGCCGGGCGCCAGTCACACTCGATGCCTCGCGGCTTCGCGCTGGGCAGTTCGAGCGGGCGCTGCCGCGGGCCTTGCTGGATTCGACCTTGGTGCGTCTCGGCGACTTTGAAGGGGGACACCTCCGACCGGCTGTCGTGATTTCCTACCTCCGGCTCAGATTTGTCGAACCGGCGAGCGGGATACAGCTGGCGCTCGACACGCACCAGGAGGCTTGGCCAGCGGGAAGCGTCTTTACAGGGCCGGTCGCGAGCCTCGGGCCGCCCGTGCTCGAGATCAAGGGGCCGTCGCTCGCGTTGCCGCCGCGCCTCAGTGCGCTGCGTCGATGGGTGACCGTCTGGTCATCACACTCCAAGTACGCGACCGCGGTCGAGTCTCTGGCCCGCGTCCTCGACCCGCGGCGCCTATGAGCGCCAATCAAGAAGGAACGCGACGTGAGGGACTGGCGCAAGTGACGCACTCGGCTCGCCGGCCGAGACGTTCTGACAGGAGGGGGACATGGTCACCGCGATAGATTTCGGCCCGACGTCGGGGCTCGCCTTTGGCGAGTTCGCGACAGCGCTTGCGTTCTCGCTGGCGGCGTCAATCGTCGTCTACGTCTTCTACCACTACACCTATGGCAACCAGATCGGCGCCGGCGTGAACCGGACGTTTCTGCTTGGCGGCCCCGCGATCACGACGTTGTTCATCGCAATACAGTTCTCGCTTCCCCTTTCGCTGGGCCTCTTGGGGGCGCTCTCGTTTGTCCGGTTCCGTACGCCCGTCAAGGACCCAGCGGAGATCGGGTACCTCCTGCTCTTGATCGCTTCCTCAATCGGCGCCGCAACCTATAACTACGAGTTGGTCGGCGTGCTGTTCGGATTGACCATCGTGGCGTTGATCGCGCAGAAGGCGAGCGGCCGCTATCTCCCCTCCCGTGGCGGCAAGGACCTGATCGTCACGGTCACCGGGCCGGACTTCGGGGCCGTCGAAGCGCAACTGCTGGCGTTCCTCAAGGCTGAGCTGCGCGGTTTTGCGCTGGAGAGCCACGCAATCGCCGAGGGGCGCGCCAGCCTCCACGTCCGCTTCCAACGCAGCGCGGACGGCGACGCGTGGGGGCGCTTCACCATGCGTTTGAACGAGCGCATCGCCCCCGCACGAGCCGAGATCCACGTCGGCTAACGCCAGCGGGCGCGAATATGCCCGAGTTCGCGGCGTCGTGCGGGCGTTCGGGTTTCCCGTGGGCGCTGGCGAGCGGAGAATACGCGGCACACTCAGCTCCCGAGGCGCACGACGATGCCCAGCACCGAGACCACCACCAAACGACCCGAGGAGTACAACCTTTTCGATGCCGAAGTTCAGGAATGCCCGTACCCGGCCTACGAGGCGCTCCGCGACCAAGCGCCCGTCTATAAAGACCCGATCACCGGCTTCTACGTCGTCAGCCGATACGACGACATTCGCGCCATCCTGCTCGACAAGGAGACGTTCGTCAACGGCGCCCGCCGCGCGAATCCGGCCGGCCTCGATGAACGCTCGCGCAAGATCCGTGACCTGTACGAAACGACGGGCTGGGTGCCCGGCCCGACCCTCGCCGCCCGCGACGACCCCGAACACAAGCAGATGCGCGCCATGTTCGACCGCGCCTTCCGCCCTGGCCGAATCAAGGAGATCGACCCCATGGTCGAGCAGGTTTCGAACGAACTCTTCGACGCCTTCATTGGGGACGGCCAGTGCGACTGGGTGAAGCAGTTCGCCATCCCGCTGCCGCTGATCATCATCGGCAACCAAATGGGCGCCGATGCGAAGGATATTTGGCGGATCAAAGCCTGGACCGAGGCGTGGGTACAACGGCTCGGCTTTATGCAGACCGACGCCGAGGCGCTGTGGTCGACCGAAATGGAGATCGAGGCGCAACACTACTTTCAGCCGATCTTCGAGCGCCTGCGCAAAGAGCCCGATGGCTCGTTGATCTCGGAGCTGGTCAACACCGTCATCCCCGAATGGGGCCGCCCGCTGACCGACAACGAGCTCCATGCCGAGATGATGGCCGACACGTTCGTCGGAGGTTCGGAAACGAGCACGAACGCGATCGCCGCCGGCGTCCAACTCCTGATCGAAAACAAGCACATCTGGGAGCAGCTAAAGTCGGACCCGGAGCGGTACCTGCGGACGTTCGTGGAAGAGGTGTTGCGACTCGAATCACCGGTGCAGGGCCTCTTCCGCACCTGCGCCAAGGATACGGAACTCCACGGCGTCCAGATCCCGGCTGGGGCGCCGATGAACATCCGTTATGCCGCCGCCAACCGTGACGAGCGTCAGTTCGAATGCCCGGAAGAGATCGACCTTGAACGCCGCCTCCCGACGGCGCATCTCACCTTCGGCGCCGGCACGCACCACTGCCTCGGCGCGCCCCTTGCCCGCCGCGAGCTCTACTTCAGCTTCAAGGTGCTGACGGAGCGGGTGGATGACCTTTGGTTCGCGGAGGGGAAAAACGACTTCCGCCATCATCCGAACTTCTGCCTTCGGGCGCTGCGTGAACTGCACATCGAGTTCACACGAAGGTGACAGAAGACGGGACTGGCGAAGGAGCGTCACGCCCTCCGGCTCCGGCCCAGGCTCCGGCGCTGCCTGAGACCATCGCGAGGCTCGGGGCGGAGATGGGCGACCGTTACTGGAAGCGGAAAGAGCTGTCGAACTCGCTCACAATCGGGTTCGCGGCCGCGGAGCATGCCCTGGCCGAGGCAACGCGCCTGGAATCGACCGACGCCCAGCAAGCAGCCACCCTTCGCGAAGCTGGCCGGAAACTGCTCTACAACTGTGCCTCTTTCAGTTGGCCGGGCTGGGATGAACCCGGCATCACGGTAGGCGCTCCCGAACTCGCCGCTGGACGGGCTGCGGCTGATCGCAACCTCGCGCTCACGCTTGGGCTGGCACGAGGGCCCCTGCCATTGAGCCGGGCGAACTGGATGGTCGGCGCCCACCTCCTCCTGCCGATTACGCCGGTGCACGAGCGCGGTTCGAAGAGGTCTCGCGCCAGGCGGACATCGCGGGCAACCGAGCCGAAGGGCTGCTCAGCGAGGGCTTCGCGAAGCTGACGGCCATCGTTGAAGCTGGAGACCCGATAGCCCGCGCCGCAGTGCATGAGATCGAGACGCAGCTGAGCGGTCTTCCGGGAGGGCCGGACTTCGTGCGCCAGATCGATACGGCTGGGCGAGTCTTTACGGGCGTGAACGGAGGCCGAGGCGCGGTGGGTTGATCCGCTGGTTCGCGGAGGGCAAGAACGACGTCCGCCACCATCCGAACTTCTGCCTGCGCGCGCTCCGTGAATTGCACATCGAGTTTGCGGGGCGAGGCTAGCCGTAGCCTCCGATGGAAGACCTTGCTGGTTTCGACTATGATGCGGCTATGCGCGGATCGGCAGTAGACCACGACAGCGCCACCGAAGTTGACCCGAGGATAGAAGCGATCCGCCGGCTCTGCCTGGGCGATGGGGTCCCCGACGCAGATTGGGAGCCCCCGGGGAGAGACATTGGTTTCCTCTTCGATGTATCGAACACTGGCAAGCTCTTGGCCCTTCTTGATGAGATCGAGGCGATCGACTATTCCGATACACGCCTCTGGCGCAAGCGCGAAGAGTTCAACCACCGGGTAAGCGAAGCCTGCCGGGAGGACTGCGCCGATGCTCCTTGATGTGAATATCCTGTTGTATTGGCTGGATGTTCGCAGCCCGTTCTACCCACTCGCCCGACGGCTTCTTCACCAAGCGACGGCTCTTGGAGAGATGGTTGGCGTACCCTGGGTCACGACTTTAGGATTCCTTCGCATCGCCACCAATCGTCGCCTGGCAATCGCTACGCTCGAAACATCCCAGGCCGTCGACGCCGCGGAGCGGCTTCTGGGCCAACCGAACGTCTGGATCCCTCAGCCTGGGCCACAACACGTGCGCCTCTTGGGAGAACTCGCAGCCAAGTACAACCTTTCGGGCGCGAGCCTCACTGATGCCCACCTTGCCGCGCTAGCGATTGAGCACAAACTTGCCGTCGTATCCTTCGATCGAGGATTTGATCGTTTCAACGAGATTCGATGGTTCAACCCTGCCTCGACGACCTGATACGCTGGCGCACACACCTACCACCTGAAGGAGCCCACCCCAACATGTCCGACATCCTCACCCTTGAACGCGACGGCGCCGTCGCCATCGTCACCATGAATCGCCCGGAGGCGCTGAACGCGCTCAGCCCCGAACTGCTCGACGGCCTGGCCGCGATGACGAAGGAGCTGGCCGAAGACGACGCCGTCCGCTGCGTCGTCATCACCGGCACCGGGCGCGCGTTTTCGGCTGGCGGCGACGTCAAGGGCATGGCTGGCCGCGCGACCACCGGGACGGCTCGCCCCGGGTCCCTCCGCGACCAGGAAGAGACGAGCCGGCTCCTGTACGAGATGCCGAAGCCGACCATCGCCGCGATCAATGGCCATGCCGTCGGCGCCGGCCTGAGCATCGCGCTCTCCGCCGACATCCGCATCGCTTCGCACCAGGCCAAGCTCGGCACCGCCTTCGCGCGGGTCGGCTTCAGTGGCGACTTCGGCGGCACCTGGCTGCTGCAGCGGTTGGTTGGGCCTTCGAAGGCGAAGGAGATGTACTTCCTCGCCGACATCATCGGCGCGGAGCAGGCGCTGGCGATGGGGCTCGTGTCGAAGGTCGTCCCGCACGACACCTTGATGGACGAGACGCTGGCGCTGGCGCGACGCCTGGCCGATGGCCCAACCCTCGCGTACGGCCGCATGAAGCAGAACTTCGCGTTCGGCGCGACGAACACCTTCGCCGATTCGCTGTCCCAGGAAGCGCGCAACATGGAAGCGAGCCGCCACACCGAGGACCACAAGAACGCGGCCCGCGCCTTCGTCGAAAAGCGCGAACCGGCGTTCGTGGGCCGATAGGCGGTCGATTTTCGCGAGGTTCGCCCCCGGTGCGGGCCGGAGCCCGCACCGGGGTGCCAAAGCGTGCCTACTCCTGAATATCCCGGCGCTGGAAGCGCCAGAACGCCAAGCCGGCGAAGAGCACGGTCCAGCTCGCGAGAATGACGGCGGCGCGCCAGCCTGGCGGGCCGCCGGTGGCCGCGATGAAGGGGCCGTTGCTTGCCCCGAATGTGCCGTTCGCGCCCATGATCGCGTCGATGTTTTCGCTGAACAGCCCCTTCGCGATCGTCGTCGGCCAACCGTCGGTGAGCGAAAGCAGACCGACGAAGATCGTTTCGCCAAAGAAGACCCCGAGCGAGGCGCCGACTGCTTGG